>JAQWCF010000006.1 GCA_028706105.1 Candidatus Margulisiibacteriota bacterium | reverse complement strand
CAAAAGTTATTGAAGGAGAAATATCAGACATTTCTTTTGATATTTTCTAATAAATAATTAATCAATATCTTTCAATATATCCTTAAACCCCTGATGTCATTGGCTTCTATCCAAATTCCGAACTGATCTCATTCAAATCCCAAAAAAACTTCCAATAAACACTTTTTATATTGACCAATATTAAAGTTTATAAAACCGAATAATTCTATCTCTTTAGCTTTTCGTTCTTACTAGTATTTCATCTGTTTTTTATGTTTGATTAAATGTCTGCAACTTTTCTTTACTCCCTTCGATATTTTAAAGAACTAACAAACTATGTTAATTAACAAGCAACTGAAAGGAATAAATAATGTATAACAAACTTATTGCAATAACTAAAACACTCAGCCCAAAAGCTAAAGAAATTCTAAATATGATGATTAATCAGATTGATGACTCAGGACTATCATTACGAGGTGTTTCTATTGAAAACTGTTCAATAGCTGAATTATATACTACACTCACAAATGCTTTAAGAAAATCAATCATACCACAATGGGCCAAAACACAAAAAGCTTACAGAGAACATAACGCAAAACAAGTATTCTACTTTTCAATGGAGTTTTTAATGGGCCGAATGACTGGTAACAATATTGCCAATTTAAATTTAAACTCGGAAGTTCAAGAAATTGTAAATTTTTTAAAAAAAATTAATCCTAATTTAGCAAACAGTAATGATGCTAAAAATGATTTAGAAAGAATTGAAAACGATTGGGGGCTTGGTAATGGGGGTTTAGGAAGATTGGCTGCTTGCTATTTAGATTCAGGGGCTACCCTTGGTCTTCCATTACACGGAGAGGGATTTTGGTATGACTATGGTATTTTTAAACAAGAAATTATGAACGGTCATCAAACAGAGGAACCAGATGTCTGGGGAGAAAATGCTATGCCTTGGATGATTGAAGATGCTTGTAGTGCTGTTAAGGTTCGTTTTGGTGGCCACATGTCAATTGAAAAAGGTAAATGCGAACTCAAGGGTTACGAAAGCGTTGAAATGGTTCCTTTCCGTGCACCCATTATTGGTTACAAAAAAGACGAACAACCAAATATTAATAGCTTAACTCTTTGGAGAATCCATCCTCAAAGTGGAGCAATCAATTTTTCAGATATTAACAACGGAAATTATCATAGTGCTTATAAAAATGTCATTAATCCTAACCACGCAGCAATGAACTCAGTATTATACCCTAACGACAATCACACTCCAGGAAAAACATTAAGATTAATGCAAGAGTTTGCACTGGTTTCTGCTGGACTACAAAGTATTGTTGCCGAATACCTTAAGAACGGAAATAATATAGTATCTTTTGATGAGAAGGTTGGTCTTCAAATTAATGATACACACGCTGCTCTTCTTGTTCCTGAACTTATAAGAATACTGATAGATGAACACAACCTAAGCGCGGAGGAAGCAAGAAGTATAACCCAAAAAAGCATTGCATACACAAACCACACGGTTTTAAGTGAAGCACTAGAAAAATGGGATACCGAACTATTAAGAAGTCTCTTACCAAGACAATACAATATCATTGAAGGTCTAAACCTTAAGTTTTGTAATGAGATTAGAAAACAGTTTCCAAATGATGAAGACAGAGTACGAAGAATGTCTATTATTCAAGATGGGCAAGTAAAAATGGCACACCTTGCCCTTGTTGGAGGACACTCCATTAATGGTGTTGCTGCTCTTCATACTGAAATACTAAAAGATGATGTGCTTCACGATTTTTTTGTAATGTTTCCTGAAAAATTTCACAATGTTACAAACGGGGTAACACCTAGACGCTGGATTAGACAAGCGAACCCAGAACTTGCAGAACTAATCACCAGTTTAATTGGTGATTCTTGGATAACTGATCTCGGCCAACTAGAAAAACTAGCTGAGTTTTCTGAAAATACAGCAGTATTAACTAAACTCCTTAAAATAAAACAAAAAAATAAACAAGCCTTAGCCTCTTATATTTATAACAATAATGCAATAAAAGATAAAAAAGGTAATGTTGTCTCCAGAACAAAAGTTAACCCAAACTCTATATTTGATGTACAAGCAAAAAGATTACATGAGTACAAACGACAACTCATGAGTGCGTTACATATCTTAATGCTATACAATAAGCTTAAAGAAAAACCTAGCATGAGTTTTACTCCAAGAACATTCATCTTCGCTGCAAAAGCTGCCCCAGGATATCATACAGCCAAAAACATTATTAAGTTTATCAATATGCTGGCTGACTTAATAAATAATGACCCACAGATTAATGGAAGAATAAAAGTTGTTTTTTTAGAAAACTATAACGTCTCTTTAGCAGAAAAACTAATACCTGCGGCAGACTTAAGTGAGCAAATTTCAACCGCAGGACTTGAAGCTTCGGGCACAGGAAATATGAAGTTTTCCTTAAATGGAGCGCTAACTATTGGCACAATGGATGGTGCAAACGTTGAAATGGCCAGAGATATTGGTAAAGAAAACATGTTTATTTTTGGTCTAACAACACCAGAGGTAAAACAAGAAAAAACTTCTGGTTATAACCCCTGGTCTGTTTATAGTTCAAATTCTGAAATTAGACAGCTTGTTGATCAAATGAAAAATGGACAAATTGGTAAAAATGATGATGAAAAAAGAATAGCCGCTGAACTAATCAATGGTCTTATGGCTAACGACCACTACTTAGTATTAAGAGATCTTCCAGCCTATGCTGAAGCACAAAAAAAAGTGGGAGAAACATATAAAAATCCTATGGAATGGGCAAAACTTACACTATTAAATATAGCCAGAATGGGTTATTTCTCTTCAGACAGGTCTGTCCAAGAATATGCTGATGATATTTGGGAAATACAACCTATTAATCCTAACTAACTAAAAAAGCAGGGGTATGTACCCCTGCTTTTTTCTTTGAGTTTACTTAATTACTATAAACCTAACCTTAACAACACCTTTGATGCCCTGCAACGTTTTGATTGTCTTTTCATCTAGTTCATTTTCAACATCAATAATATTGTAAGCATACTCACCTTTACTTTTGTTAAGCATTTCAATAATGTTTACATTCCTTTCCGCTAAAACTGCAGAAATTTGTCCAACCATGTTAGGAACATTTTTATTCATAATTATTAATCTAAATTTTGAGTTAATTGGTAATGTAGCATTAGGATAGTTCACTGAGTTGACAATATTACCATTTTCTAAAAAATCCTTAACCTGGCTTGTTACAATTACAGCACAATTTACTTCTGCTTCAGCAGTAGAAGCACCTAAATGAGGAATTGGAATTACTTGATTGATTCCTAGCAATTCTTCATCAGGGAAATCTGTGACGTATCTAGCAACTATACCGTTATCAATCGCTTTTTTTAAGTCCTCATTGTTAACAATGCCACCTCTGGAAAAATTAAGGATTCTCATTCCTTTTTTCATAACCTTAAATTTCCCTTCATTTAGCATGCCCTTTGTTGCATCATTAAGCGGTGTATGAATAGATATGTAATCACATTCAGCCAACAGTCCATCTATTCCTATTGCTCTTGAAACATCCTTAGATAGTCCCCAGGCAGATTCAACAGAAATAAAAGGGTCTAAGCCTACTACCTTCATTCCAAGGTCAAGAGCAGCGTTTGCCACCATTACGCCTATCTTGCCTAAACCAATAACTCCCAATGTTTTCCCTGCAATCTCACAACCAGCATAATTTTCCTTATTTTTCTCTACTAATGTTGAAACATCGTCTCCCTTTCCCTGTAATGACTGAGAATAAACAATCCCCTGATAAATGTCTCTAGAAGATAAAAATAAACCGGCAATAACTAACTCTTTTACTGCATTAGCGTTTGCACCTGGAGAATTAAAAACAACAATTCCTTTTTCCAAACACTTATCTACTGGAATATTGTTTGTTCCTGCTCCTGCTCTACCAATTGCCAAAAGAGACTCTGGCAGCTTCATGTCATGCATTTTAAAGCTTCGGACAAGAATAGCATCCGGACTCTTTATTTCTGTACCTATCTCATAATCATCTAGTGGCAATAAAGCCAAACCTGCTGCATCGATTTTGTTTAGTGTTAATATTTTTCTCATTTTTCTCTCCTTTTATTTTTAAATTTGGGACACAACAAACCTTAAAGCCGCCGTGAAGTCCATATTATACAAAGCAATTCCCTTTGGTACTTTAATTTGTGCTGGGGAAAAATTTAAAATCGCTTTAACTCCATTAGCAACTAAAGTTGTAGCTACCTCTTGGGCTGACGCCTGAGGGACAGCGATAATTGCCACCTCAACGCTTTTGCTTTTCACAATATGGTCCAAGTCACTTGAATGATACACAGCAATTTCCGTGTGTAGTCTTTCAACTTTGTTTAAATTTATATCAAACCCAGCAACAATATCAAACCCAGTATCTTTAAATGCTTCATAATCTAATACCGCTGTACCTAGCTTTCCTAATCCTACAACACATGTCCTATATGGTCGTGTCAACTGAAGCACCCTTCCCAACGCTGAGGACAACTCCTCAACATGGTAACCTTTTCTACCAAAATTCATAATGTTAAGCGTGCCAATATCCTTCCTAATAGTGAAATCCGTAGTCCCCATAACAGCTGCTAACTCTTTTGAAGTCACATACTCAGCATCTTTGCTAATTGTTTGTAACACACCATAAATCTTAGATAATCGCTCTGCAGTATTTTTTGGTAACATCAGAATCTTCCTTTTGTGAATTAATTCACACTTTAATATCTAAAACTAGTATACAACTGAATTATGGTTAGAACAATAGCTATTTTATATGGTATTCAGGCGTGAATTAATTCACATACAGCTATCAATAAGGATAATAACTTGTGTTTTTTAAGGTTCTTTATTCATTTCTACATTAGCTAATGGCCATCTCCAACGAAGCCAACTAAAGGGGGTAAACTGTGGGGTGCGATTATAATACCACCGTTTATACTCTGTCTGATTGATAAGTTTTGTAGATAAAAACTTTAACTTCTGCTCAAACAACTCTGGCTCAGACCAATATTGCTGATATTGTCTTACGCTTTTATCTAAGAACTGTTTTTTTACTTTTTCCTGATTACCATAACTCATTCGTAGCGCCTCTAATATCGGATCAATATAGTCATAATCACCAAGCTCATTCGCATCAATCTGATCAGGAATTAGCTCGGCCGACGGTGGTCGACTAATCATTTCCTCGTCTAAAAAGTTTTCCCCATTAGCCTTTAACCATCTCAAATATTCAACAACCATTGTTGCCGGAATTGAAGCTATTAATGGTAACCCCAACAAATCACCACCTATTGTTCCATAACCAACAGCCGCTTCTGAAAAATTAGTAGTATTTATAACTATCCCATTCTCTTCATTAGCTATCGCCCACAACACATTAGCCCTAACTCTCGCCTGTAAATTCTGATGTGCAAGACTATCTTTTGCTATCTTTAAACTACTGCGAATGGGCTCAACCATATTATCAATCATAACCTCACGAACTTCTATTTTTAAGGTTTTCCCAAGTCTTTCAGCTATTTGTTTGGAAAGAGTAGCAGTGTATTTACCTAATTTATAAGGCAGCATAACCCCAAGCACCTTATCGGCACCCAAATGCCTTTTTAAAGCTACAGCAACAACAGTTGAGTCTTTACCTCCAGACAATCCCACAATGACTTTCTTGTCTAATAAACCAGACTTCCGCAAATATCCCTTTAAATAACAACCTATCATCTCATCCAGCTCACGCATTTTATCTTCACTAAAAATTACTTGTGACATTGTGTCTATCTTTTTTGTATCTACTATCTGAATGTCTTCCTCAAAGCCTTTAAGTTCTTGTACTAATTCTCCCTTAGCATTTAAAACAAAGCTTCTTCCTCCAAAAATCAATTCATCTTGTGCTCCTACTGTATTAATAAAAATAATAGGTACGCAATAATGCTTTGCAATCCCAGAAAGCTTACCCAAACGTAATTTTTGCTTTCCTAGATACTCTGGACTTGCAGAAATGTTTATAAAAGCCGATAGCTTCACCCCTTGAGACTTTGCCTCCCCAGCCAACTTTTCATACAAATCCTGCTCACACAAAAAGTGCTTTTTAGCTATTCCATCAGAGGTGCCAGCCCAATCATTTTCGCCTGTCAAAAATCCAAAATATTCATCACCTATTTTTTTAACACTAACAGACTCTATCTTCCCAGCCTGAAACCACCTGCTCTCATTAACTTCTTCATGCCCAGACAAACAAACCTTGTTTTGCCTAAAAGAATCTCTCCCAAAAACACCATAGGTATTAAATAACGCTTTCTCTCCTATGCTCTTATTTGCACTTGAAAAACCAACACCAATACTTGAAAATGTTTCACGTGAAACATTTTCAATTTCCTGCAAACAAAATTCTACTTCCTTCTGTATTTGCTTATTAAAAAAAATGTCCTGCGCGTAGCAACCCGTAAGTGCTAGCTCTCCAAACAAATGCAAATCAGCAACCTTCTCTTTGACACCAGTAACCATACGAAGCAGGTTAACTTTTGGATTTCCAACAATAGAATCAAACTGGTGAATAGCAATTTTCATATTATCTATTTTATCACCTTTTGTTATGTTGTTTATAGTAATTAGCGATTAAAAATGTTTCACGTGAAACATTTTTAATAATAAAATAAGAAAAAAATCCAT
This sequence comes from Candidatus Margulisiibacteriota bacterium, assembly GCA_028706105.1. Lineage (NCBI taxonomy): Bacteria > Bacillati > Candidatus Margulisiibacteriota > Candidatus Margulisiibacteriota bacterium. The sequence goes on along the minus strand of JAQWCF010000006.1, from coordinate 30,104 downwards.
AAAATCACGAATTCTCTACTTATAAAAATAACAAATTTGTGGCATAATGTTTCACGTGAAACAATCAACAGAAAATGATAAAATTTTTCATAAAATCATAGATTTGCTCCTTAGAGAAAATCAGATTCATAACCTTTCAGGAATTAAGGACTGGCAAGGAATGTATGACCAACATATTTTGGACAGCCTTGCTGTTTCTGATTATATTTCTACCCTTTCTGACTCCAACATTAACGTTCTTGATCTTGGCTCTGGAGCAGGATTTCCTGGCCTAGTTATCGCAATAAATAATCCTAACAAAAAAGTCACCATGATTGACTCAAACAGAAAAAAAACAACTTTCATTAATTTAGTTTTAAAGGAACTACAAATAAACAATGCAACCGCCCTGAACTCAAGAATAGAAGACATTGGCTGTCCGGAAAACGCAAACATTGTCTGCGCAAAAGCGTTGGCACCTCTAGACGTTCTATTAGAATACGCTTCCCCTCTCTTAAAATTTGGTGGCATTCTCATTGCCATGAAATCATCAGACATTGACGAAGAAGCAAGCAACGCCTCGCTTGTTGCCAGTCATCTTGGATTTGGAGACTTCAAAAAGATGCCATATTCGTTGTTTCAAAGAAATAGGCAACTCCTAGTATTCACAAAGACCAAAAAATCAAAAATAAAGCTTCCAAGAAAAAACGGAGAAGCAAGGAATAAGCCATTAAGGAGTAAGCTATGCGCATAATTTCTTTAGTAAATCAAAAGGGTGGGGTTGGCAAAACAACCTCCGCGGTAAACATCGCAGCCATGTTTGGCAAAAAAAATAAAAAAACACTATTAATTGACTTTGACCCACAAGCAAATGCAACTAGCGGTCTTGGTCTTTACGAAAACAATTTCACACATAGCGTTTACGAGGCAATGCTCGGAAATATTGACCCTACATTAGCTGTTTACCCAACAGCTATAAGCAATCTAGCTATTATGCCGTCCACCAAAGACCTTGCTGGTGCAGAGATTGAACTAGTTTCAGAATTCAATCGAGAAAGATTTTTAAAAACAATGATCAATAAACTAGATCTTGATTTTGAAATCATAATAATTGACTGCCCACCATCCCTAGGCTTACTCACCATCAATGCACTAACTGCCTCAACAGAAGTTATTATCCCTGTTCAATGCGAATACTTCGCACTAGAAGGACTGGCAAGATTAATGCAAACAATAGAAACTGTTAAGAAGGCTCTAAATCCTGAACTAACAATTAAAGGGATTCTAATGACTATGTACGACAGTCGTCTGGGGCTTAGTAGGCAAGTGGAAGAAGAAGCAAGAGAACACTTGGGGTCGTTAGTTTTTGAAACTGTTATCCCAAGAAATGTTAAGCTGAGCGAAGCTCCTAGTTTTGGCGAACCTATTATAAATTATGACAAAAAATCTAAAGGAGCTAAGGCTTATAAAAACTTAATAAAGGAGATAATTAATGTCTAAAAATAAATTAGGAAGAGGCTTGTCGGCATTACTCCCAGAAAAAAACTCGACTACTTCTGTAGAATCGGGGCTACAAACAATTGCAATAGAAAAAATTACTACAAATCCTTATCAACCAAGAATAATTTTCAAGGCTGAGTCCATTCTCGAGCTAGCTAATTCCATTAAGGAAAATGGACTTATTCAACCCATTGTTGTTAGAAAAAAAGATAATGGCTTTGAGTTGATCTCTGGCGAAAGACGTTTACGAGCCGCAAAACAGCTTGGGCACAACTCTATTCCAGCAATTATCAAAGAACAAATATCAGACAAAGAAAGCATGCTAATGGCTTTAATTGAAAACATACAAAGAGAAGATATTAGCCCTATTGAACAAGCAACCTGCTATAAAAAAATAATGGAAGAACAACACATTACTCAAGCTAATTTAGCAGAAATGATAGGAAAAAGCAGACCAGCGGTAGCAAACACTATTAGGCTTCTAGATCTCTCTCTCGAATGCAAAAAGGCACTTGAAGAAGAACTTATCTCTGAAAGCCATGCTAGAAAACTTTTGCAACTTGCTACTCATGATGCTCAAAACAAAATGCTACTAGAAATTACTAGTAACAATATGACTGTTAGAGATATTGAAACAAAAATTATTTCTAAAAACCCAAAAAAATCAGTATCTGTTAAAAATGTAAGCATAAAAAACCCAACTTATAAAATTTACTGCAAAAAAAGAGACTCAAAAGGTTCTTTTGTCATAAACTTTTCCACAAACGATGAATACAAAGAACTTATGAATATTCTAGAAAATATTTAACATAATTGATAATTGAAGAATTAATTAAGAAAACAAAAATCGTTATTGCCCCTATGGCAGGAATAACAGATCCTCCCTTTCGTAACTTATGTCGAACATTTGGTGCAGAACTTTGCTATACCGAAATGATTTCTGCCATGGGCATAGTAAAAGGAGATAAAAAAAGTCTGGACTTTACCTTTCAAAAAAATGAACATCCTGTAGCGATTCAAATCTTCGGAGCTGACCCTAATGCTATGGCTTTTGCTGCACACCATTTTCAGGATTTAGGCGCCGACATGATAGACATAAACTTAGGTTGTCCTGTTAAAAAAGTTGCTAAACAAAAGGCAGGAGCAGCCCTTGCTAGAGATATTGTCTTAACAGAAAAAATCATAAGTGCTGTTCGTTCTGCGACAAAGATTCCCTTATCTATTAAGATTAGACTTGGCTGGAACAATAATGAAGAAAACTATTTAGATTTATGTAAAATAGCTGAAAACAATGGGGTAAACGTTCTTTGTCTGCATCCACGCTATGCTGTTCAAATGTATTCTGGACTTTCTAATTGGCACAAACTAAATGAAATTAGAAAAGTATTTTCAGGTGTGATAATTGGTTCTGGTGACTTAAAGACTCCTGAAAATATTACCGCACATTTATCAGAATATGACGTAGATGCTGTAATGCTAGGCAGAGGCTTATGGGGTAATCCTTGGTTAATTAGTGACTACCTACTCAAAGATAGACAACCCTTACAAGAAACCATGGTTTTACATTTCAAATACTTGTCTTCTTTTCACGGTGAAAAAAAAGCAGCTATCTTGTTCAGAAAATTTATCAGCAAATACGTAAAAGGTCTTCCTAATGCTCACGAACTAAGAATGGTTGGCAATACTTTTTCTTCCTCTAACGATTTGCCTGAACTTATCAGATTAATGCAAAATCAGTGCTATACACCAGAAACCTCTTTTGGTAAGGTTTAATTATGGTAAATATTGTACTATATGAACCTGAAATTCCTCCGAACACTGGTAATATCGCTAGACTTTGCCTGGCTACCAACAGTCCTCTATATCTGATAGAACCTCTCGGGTTTTCCTTAGACGATAAACACCTTAAACGAGCAGGCTTGGATTACTGGCAACATGTTAACTATCAACTGGTTCCAACAATTGAAAGCCTTCACAAAGATTTTCCAAACAGCAACTTTTACTACCTTTCAACTAAAGCCACAAAACTATATACAGAAATTACCTACAAAGAAAATGATTTTCTTGTTTTTGGACCAGAATCCAGAGGACTTCCCGAAAACCTAATATTTTCAAATGATACAGGAATAACCATTCCTATGTTTAATGAAAAAGTAAGAAGCATAAACCTCGCAACATCAGTAGGCATAGTACTTTACGAGGCAATTCGACAGTTTAACTAATTCACCAAAAATATACCATGAATAAATAGCCGGAACTTTGTCGATATTATACGTGTCTAAGAAAATGTATAAGCAAACCGAAAGGGGCACAACATGTCTGGTTTTATAAATGCTGACTCAGCTTTTAAAAGTAATGATTCCAAGCAATCTTTACTAATTACAAATCGTAATGAGAAATATTATCTCGGTGATAGAAAAACCTTCATGAAAACATTAGAGGGTACTATTAACAAAATCACGCTAGATTTAGCTGACCCAGCTGTAGAATCTATGACAATTGATGGACAATTAATAGAAGATAAGAATTCCGCTGGTTCGCTTTTCTTTATCAATACTAAGCTTAATGAACTAAAAGACCTTAGTAGAACTCTAGTGTCCAGTTTTGATTTTCTTAAAGAAATTGAAAAGGAAGTATCTAGGCTGATATCATAATATAATGGTCATCCACAAAATCAATAATGTTGACTTAAGTAGACAGCTCAAAGCTAATAATTTAGATGCTTACAAGCAAGCCCTAGAAAAAGAAGCCCAAACAAGGGAAAGCGCAATAGCTTCGTCTAATTCTAAAATAAAATGGAATATTGTCAAAAAAGACGATGGCACAAAAAAAATAGACCCTTTACTAGAAACAGACCATGTCAAACTAAGCAGTATTAGACAAATGGATAAATCTGTTTCTGCAAATGTTATTGCCTATAAAATGGGCTACAAAATTAATCTACAAGAAAAAATAGAAACCCTTAAAGATAAATACATCAAAAACTTTTTACAGTCTAAATCACATAATTTTATGGTTGCTAAATTCGCTGAGCTCAAAACGGCTTTTTTGTCTCAAACCCTCTCTAACCTAGGTCTTGCTCCTCCCGAGCTTATGAAAATGCAAAAAAGGGCACTTAAGGGTGCGCAGGAAGAGAACGAGCTGCTATTCGAAGAGAACGAATACAATGAAGAAATGATTTATGTAATAGGTGGCTCTCCAAAAAAAATAAAAAAAGAAGTTAGGATAATGGATGAAATTAGACAACAACTAGCAACTCAAATGAACAAACTGGGTAAAACAAACTATTACAGCCAAGAACACGCCTTAACAATCAAAATAAAAGTATGCAAAAGAATGCGAGAAGAATTTCAAAAAGAAAGAGATAATTTACAATATCAAAGAGACTATCACTTTATTAACAAAGACGCAGTATCCACTGGTAGAACTGTTTTTGAAAAATTAAATATTTAGGTTTATTTCTTTACTGAAAAGCCAAATTTTCCTAATTTTTGACCTAATGAATAATATGAACCATGACTGTAAGCTATTAGATTTGCTTTATCCAGATTAAACTCTCCGCTTTTATTCACCAGGTCTTCCCTTACAGAAACGCCAACTACTTCTGCTATGAAGCAATCATGGGAACCTAAGGATAAAATCTGTTTTGTTTTACACTCTAAACTGACTGGAGAAGTAGCAATTTGTGGTGTAGCAATTTGTTGTGATGCTGATTTCTTGAGCCTAAGCACAGACCATTTGTCCATCTCTTTACCTGACCTAACTCCGCAGAAATCTGTTTCTTTAACCATCATCATATCTGTCAAATTCACAACAAATTCTCCTGTTTCTTTAATTATTTTATATGAATGACGGGATGGTCTTAGGGAAATTGAAAGCATAACTGGATCACTACAAATTGTTCCTGCCCAAGAAACTGTTATTAAATTATGGTCCTTTGGCTCAATTCCACAAGAGATAATCACTGCAGGTATTGGATAAAGCAAGTTGGCTGGTTTGGAGTGTATTTTTTTTGTTGGCTTATTAAGCTTTTCTCCATATTTTTTCTTTTTATCGTACACATTTTCTCCTCTTAATATAATCAAAAATTCATTTTGTAAGCTACGGTATAAGAAGTTTCTTTGTTTCCTATTTTTTCAAAATAAGTCACTAGGCTCGTAACAGCATTTAATGGGTAAACCAAGACACCATTAATTTTATGTGATGTTGCTGACTGCAGTGTCTGCTCATAAGAAACAACACCAGACATGCCGTTTATTTTATTAAAAGCCACTGCCGCCCTTAACACAGAGTCCCTGTTACTATACTTCTCATAACCAAAACTTACAACACCAAGTGGTGCAAACCTTACCTCTGCTCCCGCAAAATATCCATATCCAGCTGGATAAGAATCTTTTATATTCGCCGGAGCTATTTCATAGTTCGCATTAAAAAAACCAGGAATAAAATTTTCTCCTAATATACGATATTCCAGCCTATAGTCTATTATCTCACCCCCATCTATTTTTGTGCCTAAAGCTAAAGCGCTAGACTGGTTTGACAACAATCCATATTCTAAATAAGCATCCATCCAAGGGTCTATCAGTTTAAAACCTAAATCTGCACTATATCCCTGAGCATTTTTGTTTATCAATGTACCCGTGGAATCCACAATGCCATCACTGTCTACAATATAACTAAGCCCTACAACTAGTGGTGTATTAAGCTCTAGTAGTTTCACTAATTCATAAGTAAATCTCGCACCCGCTACACCTGTCCCTGAGTGCATGGCATAGACACCCAAAGGTGAAAATATTTTTGTATATCCCTTTGCCCCTGCTCTACTCATATTGAAATAAGTTGATTCCGGCGAAGCATCATAATCATCCATAATAAGACCATATCCATAGGTTTCCGCTGACAATTCTCCAAATCTAATGCCCCATAATCCATTGTCGTACTGAACATATCTAATCTCCAATAAAGATAAACCTTGTGGTCTTTTGTTTTCTGGGAAAACAATGTTTACTCCCACTCTCGCACTAAGATCATCAAAAGAAAAACTCTTAGCTATGTTCATGTTCAGCACATTTTGACCCTCACGAGAAATCATAGAAAATGTACCGCCACTATCTTGCTCCAAATCATTCATAGATAAATTACCATAACGTGCAAAAGAAGTAGACGTCATAACAATAAGCAGACTTAAATATAATAAGAAATTAGAAACACGATAATTCATTAATAAGCGATTATTGTTTCTATCAGTAGTTTTACTGTATAAAAAAAGGTTACAACAAAAGCTGAAACCATAAGATAACTAAGGCGTCCTTGATCCATAGTAACCATTATATTGATTTAATTATTTGATAGCAACTGTCACCTTAATAATTTTAATAAATATCTAAATGTTACGGCAATAATATTTAACAACGAGTCTATTGACGTCATCATTTCTTTGTAATATAATTACTAACGTATAAAAATAAAGTGGAGGTGTTAAAATGAAAATGAAAAAAAGATCAGGGTTTAGTTTGTTTGAGCTACTTATTGCTTTGTCGTTAATGGTTATACTGAGTTCTTTTGTTGTGCCAAATATTAAAAAAATTCAAAATAAAAGCAATCAAATGACGGCGGAAGTTAACTTGCGAACTTTTCAATCTTGCGTAGAAAATTATTTTATCGAAAATAATATTTATCCCTCAGGCAGTTTAGGAGCAAAAGAACTTTTTGAAACATTAAAAACCGAGGAGCTAATCAAAACAAGCCCAATAAATCCGTATACCAAAAAAGCATACGCTGATAGCGACACTAAGGGTAAAATCACTTATGCTTCTAGTGATGGGGAGGACTATACTCTCAATCTATACGAAGCAGATGGTACAACTGTTGGACTTAGCCTAAACAGCTTATAACATTAGTTCACCCACAATGGTATCGTGAAACAAAAACCCTTTATTGGTCAGGATTAAGCGACCTTCTTTCACAACAAGAAGGTCGCCATATCTATCTACAACCGTTTTAAATCGTTTCTCAAGTGGTGCACCGTTTATGGTTCTTAAATTCATCATTAGTCTTTCATTCACTTGTTCATTTTCTGTTAATCTATCTTGATTAGCTTTTGTACCTTGGACATACTTGCCAATATCTTTAATGTTCTCTGTTCTAATTCCGCTGACAGTAGAAACTGCACCTGCGCCTACCCCCAGGTAATCCAAATAGTCCCAATAAGCTAAGTTGTGTTTACACTCATATCCCTTGTTTGCAAAATTAGATATTTCATAACGCTCATATCCTCTACTCTCTAGCCCTTGCAACACTTCTTCTGCAAGTTCTGCTTGAGCGTCGTCCTTTACAGGATGCCTCCCGTTTAGTTTGCTATAAAGTTTTGTCTTCTTTTCCAAAGTAAGCGCATAATAAGAAACATGTTTTATTTCTTGTGGGATCAGGCTTACTTCTCTAAAAATATCTGACTTTTTTTGCTTAGGTAGTGCATACATTAAATCAATCCCAACATTATCAAACACCTTTAAAGCTAACTCTGCTTTCTCTCGTGCATTTACTGTTCTTTTTCTACCTATAAGTCTCAATTTATCCTCGTTAAAAGACTGTATACCTATACTAAGTCTATTAATGCCTGATTTCCGAAAAGACAGGAGTTGCTGATGATTTAATGTCTCTGGATTACATTCAATAGTTATCTCACAATTTGTTGAAATGTTCAGTTTACTAAATATTTTTTCTATCTGCTTGCCACTTAAAAGACTTGGTGTTCCACCACCAAAAAAAATAGTCTCTAGTTTGTCACCCTGATACCTTTCTTGTATCTCTAATAAAACAGCATCCACGTAAACCTCATCAACGCATGAGTTTCCGGAAACAGAATAAAAATCACAGTAGTCACATTTTGTTGTGCAATATGGAATGTGAACATAAAAATGGGATACCATTTATTTTTCGTCTTCGATACTTAAGATGGACATGAAAGCTTCATCTGGAATTTCAACACTTCCCACACTTTTCATCCTCTTTTTACCTTCTTTTTGTTTCTCTAAAAGCTTTCTTTTTCTAGAAATATCACCGCCATAACACTTGGCTGTAACATTTTTTCTTAACGCTTTAATCGTTTCTCTAGAAATAATTTTGCTTCCGATAGAGGCTTGAATAGGTATCTCAAACATTTGTCTTGGTATTAATTCTCTTAATTTTTTTACAATAGCTCTACCCCTAAAATAAGCATGATCTTTGTGACAAATAAAAGAAAAAGCATCAACTAAATCACTCTTTAAAAGAATATCAACCTTCACCAAATCTGATGATTCGTATCCTGCGAGCTCATAATCCAGTGAAGCATATCCCTTGCTCAGAGACTTCAGTTGACCAAAAAAATCAACCACAATCTCATTTAAAGGAAGCCTATAGTAAAGCATTATTCTTTCTTCTGTTAAATATTCCATATGGTCTAGTTTTCCTCTTTTTCTATTACATAAATCCATAATGGCACCCACATATTCGTTCGGCAAAATTATATTCGCCTTGGCAATTGGTTCCTCTATTATTTCTACAATTCCTCGTTCAGGATAATTGGCTGGATTATCAATAATTAATTTTTCACCATTAGTTAATGTTATATGATAAACAACTCCCGGTGATGTTGCTATCATTTCAATATTGAATTCTCTCTCTATTCTCTCTTTGATGATTTCCATATGTAAAAGACCTAAAAATCCACACCTAAAGCCAAAACCTAAGGCTTTGGATGTTTCTGGCTCAAACCTCAAAGAAGAATCATTTAATTTAAGTTTTTGTAAGGCGTCCCTTAAGTCTTCATAATCATCACTACTTACTGGGTAAAGTCCACAAAAAACCATAGATTGTGGTTCTTTATATCCTGGCAATGCTTCTTCTGTTTCGTCTCCAGCAAGAGTAATCGTATCGCCTATTTTCACATTCTCTATATTTTTTATATTCCCAATTAAGTACCCTACTTCCCCCGTATTCAAAAAGCCTGTCCTAATTTGGCTTGGTTTAAAATAACCTATTTCTGTAATATCATATTCGGCATCAGTTTGCATAAACTTTATCGTTTGACCCTCTTTAATGCTTCCATCTATCACCCTTATCATTACTTCAACGCCTCTATAACTGTCGAAATGAGAATCAAAAACTAACGCTTTAAGTGGCTTATTAACTTCACCCTTTGGCTGAGGCACAAAGTTGACTATCGCCTCTAGAACATTTTTTACTCCAACTCCCGTTTTTGCACTAACCGGTATATAGTCAGACGGTCCAAGAATCGCTTCAACTTCTTTCATCACTTTCTCTGGTTCTGCTGCTGGAAGGTCTATCTTGTTAATAACAGGCATTATTGTTAAATCGTTTTCTATTGCTAAGTATATGTTTGCTAATGTTTGGGCTTCTATGCCTTGTGTGGCATCTACAACCAAAAGAGCACCTTCACAGGCTGCTAAACTTCTGGAAACTTCATAAGTAAAATCAACGTGACCTGGTGTATCAATAAGATTAAGCATATATTCATTACCATCTTCTGCCTTATACATCATTCTTGCTGGATGAAGTTTGATAGTTATGCCACGCTCTTGTTCTAGATCCATAGAGTCTAAGAGCTGTGCTTTCATTTGACGCTTACTGGTTGTGCCTGTGACCTCCAATAATCTATCAGCTAAAGTAGATTTACCATGGTCTATATGAGCAATAATTGAAAAATTTCTAATATATTTTTGATCCATCAACAGCAATTATAATCTAAATGTCCATTTGTATACATTGATATTATTCTTGTGTTTCTCCGAATATATCGTTTTCAAGATTAGAAGGTGTAAAGCCAAATTCAACGTTTACTGGCATTACCCTAATATAATCATGGTTTATCTAAAAACTGCTTTGTACGCTCTTTTTAGCTTTACATTAACGCTTGCAACTGTACCTCTTTCGGTATTTTTTTCCACATTTATCCCCGTTCCTCTGGTCATTGTTCGTATAAACCTAGTTGCCCTTTTTAGTCCTCCTAGTCTCCACTTAAATCGCAAGTCCTCTATTGGAATAGCATTAAGTAAGCTATTGTCTTCAACTGCTTTGTCTATTACGTTTACCTTTAAGCTAGAGGAGGTCCTATCTAGCTTCCACTCTAACTGTACTGGATACTCTAAATGCATTTTGTTACCGTGAACAATAGCATTTTTAATAAGCTCCAAAATAATAAACCCTAACTGTTCATTTTGACTTTTAAAAACTGGCGCAAAATCATCATCAAAATCTGCTACTAGATTTAACTCAAATTCATTTAAGAAGTTATTTAATATTCTTTGAGCTATTTGTTTTGAAAATGAATATAAAGAATCATGTAATGCTGGTTTATCGCCTTCTATAAACAACGCATTATTCATCCCGCTAATTTCAACTCTACCTTGGGTTTTTTGAAAACAAAGGTTATTTTGATCTTCTAATATTTGTAGTGCCTTAAACAAGCTTACTTGTATTTCAGAATCTTGTTCTCTAAGACTCATTATTTTATAGTACATGCATTCTCCTTTGATAATGATTTATCTCTGGATAATTTATCGTTTTTAAAACGAAAAAATCTCAACTATTTTTGCGTACTATTATTTGCTCAAAAGCACCGAACTTATTTGGAATTAAAACCTTCGTTCTGTTATGTGCAACACTCAAAACGGCATCTTTATTGGCATCTTTCATTTTCTCAAGAAGGACACTTTTTGCTTCCTTTTCTCCTGGAAAAAGAAACTCCAACACGTCTCCTGCTTCTATTTTGTCCCTTACGTCTACGGTTATTTGATTACTATCAGAATAAGCAATCCCTACCATTTTTGTATCCTTAATATAGCCTGAAGATTCAAAGTTAAAGCTCCCCTTTTCCCCGTCATAAAATCCAGTGCTGTAATCACGATGTGAAATATTAGTCAGCTCTTGTTTAGCCCAAGCCAGAGTAGCCTCTCTAAGTTTTCCCTGTAAACACTCATCTATTACTGCACGATATACTCGCACTACATTTGCTACGTAATAGCTTGTTTTGTTCCTACCTTCAATCTTGAATGAATCTATCCCTATTTCCATTAATTCTGGTATCTTTTCTACCAAACATAGGTCCTTAGAGTTCAAAATATATGTACCTTTTTCATCTTCTTCAATCTCAACATACATCTTATCGTCCTTCGTCCCACGTCCTTCGTCCTTCTGCTTGTATTCCCACCGACATGGTTGAGCACACTCTCCACTATTGGCATCTCTACCTAAAAAATAGTTACTTAAATGGCATCTTCCAGAATAACTCATGCACATCGCTCCGTGCACAAATATCTCTAATCCAATAGACGTGTTATCTCTTATGGAAACTATATCTTCTTTGGTAAGCTCTCTGGCTAAAATAACCCTAATTATTCCTTGTTTCTGCCAAAACTTTACTGCTGCAGAATTAAGAGTATTTGCTTGTGTAGAAAGATGAAATTCAGCATCTGGAAGCTGTTCTTTTAAAATCAAAAAAATACCAGGATCAGAAACAATAAAAGCATCTGTCTTGATAGCCTTTAGCTTTTGGCTTATAGTTTTTAGCTTAACAATGTCTGCTTCATGAGCAAAAAGATTTATTGCCAAGTAATGCTTTTTCCCTAACGAATGAGCTAGTTCCGCACAACGAGTAAGCTCTTCTATGCCTAGCTCCGCCTTGGCTGTTCTTCGTAAAGAAAATCCATCCAATCCCTGAAAAATAGCATCTGCACCATATTTAAGTGCAAAAAAAGCGTTTTCGTAATTACCTGCCGGGGCTAGTAGTTCTGGTCTTTTCATAATAAATTCAATTTTACGTGTTGCAACTAGTGTTGTAAACGCTAATTCTCTAGCTTGTTTTATTTTGCAACACTACTCTGCTAATGTTTGTATTATTTCTAGTAACTTCTGTGCTACTGAATAATAACTATCAACTGTTGTGTTTTGTCCACCAGCAAACACTCCTAACGGATATCCACCCTCAAAAATAATATGCCCTGTTGTTTGAACTCCAACTAACCCGTTTAACGTATTAACTAAATATCCTTTTTGCTGTTGACTGTAAGTGATTACGTTTATTTTACTGGATAACTGCAAAACTGCTTCCAACATTTCTTTTTGTTGTGGAGAGGGTTTGACTGATATAAACACAATCTGATTATTTTTTGCTAATTCTAATTGAAACCCTTGGTTAGTTGCGTTTGTATAAAAATTTGCTGCTTCTACTGTATTTATTGTTGTATTTGGAAATAATGTCTTTAATATTGCTTTAATAGTTGCTATTTCTATAGGGCTTCCAACAATAGAGACGGTTTCAATTTTAATTTGACTTGCTTGTTTCTTTAACCTTTCCCAGCTTGTTTCAATTTTTTGTACGTCATTACTATCAGTACGTGTTTTTAAAGTGTTATCTGTAACAGATACTTGATTTGCTATTATTTTATTGTTCATTTTTTACCTTTCTTATCTTACGTTTTCATGAATTATTAATATGTCATATGTCGTTTACTACAAGAACTTGTCCCTACTATTTTTATTTAAATACATTATTTTATTTTGTTGGAAAGTGAAAACCCAGCACTGCTATCCGGTTAAGCTGGTTTTATTATCCTTCTTGGATTTGTAGCAATTGGGATTTAAGTTGTGCTATTTGCTTAACAACATCACTATCTATTTCTCCTGGTAAAGACAACGATTCTTCGTAAGCCTGTTGTTTTTCAAGTTTGTCTATCTGAATTCTAATATTATCTCTTTTGCTCTCAGCAACGTTAAACTTTGTCCAGTCTTCTCTATATTCTTCTAGGCCTGCAGTCACTTCTGCAATAATACTTTTATGTTCTTCGTTTTCGCCAACTCCAAAAAGCTCTGCCTCAGACCAATCAAAAAAAGCCTCTCGCAGGTCATCTGTTTGTATCTTGTTAAGTGCTTTTTGATCAAAAAACTTATTTCCAGCAACTGAACTAAAAACACTATCAAAGGCTCCTTTACTAACAAGACTATTTAAATTACTTTCCCCAAAGGTTATTTCCATTATTAACTCCTATAACTTTTAAAACGTTAAACCCAAGGTTATGTTTGTATGCTTTGTTTCTGTTATTATCACCTATGCTTATAACTCTTATTGATAAATATACTTCTATTCTTTATACTTTAGGCTGAGGTGCAAAATGCTTAAAAAAATTCTTTTTCTTTCAATGCTTTTGTTAACGTTCATTCTTTTTGGTTGTACAGCTGAAAAAAATATTACTATAAAAAATTCTGCTGCAGACGAACTTTTTATCACCACTATTACTGCATTAAAGAAAGAATTACCAACAGCACTAATCAGTTTTGATTTTCCAACAACAACCGTTTCCTATTCCAACTATCAAGGAACTTTATACCCTTCTAATGTTGAAATGAAATTTCTTCAAAATGGTCCTGATGCTGATGTCTTAATCACGGCAGAAAATGCTGATGAAAATAAACTAACAAACTTACAAACTGTAATCTCAAAAAATTATGAAATTTATTTAAAATCAAAGGAAATTGAAGCTACTTCTCCACAATTACGCAGAATAGACTTAGCAAGATGATCGGTGATGATTTAAAAATCGCTGGCCGCTTGTTTGGTTCTCGTCTCTTTATTGGTACTGGCAAATTTTCCTCCTCAACAATAATGAAAAGTGCGTTAATTGCTTCTGAAACTGAAATGGTTACGGTAGCACTAAGACGAGTTGATTTAAGTAATCCTGACGATCATATTTTAAATCACCTAGATCTTAAAAAGTGTCAACTTCTACCAAATACTGCCGGTGCTCAATCTGCCGATGAAGCAATCCGACTAGCCATGCTTTCCAGAGCCTCGAGCCAAACTAATTGGATAAAGCTAGAGGTTACACCTGAACCAAGACATCTTGTTCCTGATGGTGAAGAAACATTAATAGCAACTAAATTTCTAGTAAAAGAAGGCTTTGTTGTTCTCCCTTATATGCAAGCTGATCCTATCTTAGCCAAAAAACTAGAAGACGCTGGTGCAGCAACTGTAATGCCTCTTGGCTCTCCAATTGGTTCTAATAAAGGGCTAAAAACCAAAGAGCTTATTAAAATTATAATTGCTAATTCCAATATTCCGGTAGTGGTTGACGCAGGAATTGGCGCTCCTTCTCATGCTTGTGAGGCGATGGAGCTTGGAGCTGATGCTGTTCTTGTTAATACTGCAATTGCTATTGCTAATGACCCCATATTAATTGCTTCGGCTTTTAGAAGTGCCGTTATAGCGGGCAGGCAGGGATATCTTGCCGGCTTAGCTGAAGAATCAGAAGGAGAAGCTTCTAGTCCTTTATCTTGGTTAATAAAGTGACATTTAATGTTTCTTCTTTTGCTAAACTATTAACAGCTACTTCTGACTCTGAATTAAATAACTTAGCTCTGAAAGCAAAAAAATTAACCCAACAACACTTTGGCAACACCATCCAACTTTATATACCGCTATACTTATCCAATGAATGTTGTAATTCTTGCTTATATTGTGGATTTAACAAAAACCAGAAGATTAAAAGACAAACATTGTCTCTTGAAGAAGCCACTTCGCAACTTCAAATAATCAAAAGCAAGGGTTTTGATAATATTTTACTCTTAACTGGTGAACATAAAGCTAGCGTTGGCGTAGATTATTTAGAACCGATCATTCAGCAAGCACAAAAAATGTTCTCTTATGTGGCACTAGAAGTTTTCCCTTGTACAACTGCAGAATACAAAAAACTTGTGGACGCTGGTACTAGTGGACTCACCATATATCAAGAAACGTATAACAGAAAAATTTATTCTAACATGCATCCTGCTGGCCCAAAAAGAGACTTTGATTTTCGCTTTACTGCACCAGAAAGAGCTCTCACTGCTGGCATGAGAAAAATGGGTTTAGGCTTTTTGCTTGGCTTGTCGGATTGGCAAACAGAAGCAATAAACTTGGCTGAACATCTTGATTATTTAATGAAAAAATACTGGAAAGCAGATTTCACGGTTTCTTTTCCTAGGATACATGAAGCTCCTAATGGCCTACCAATCCAAGCTGTTTCAGACAGAGACTTTGTGCAAATGATTTTAGCCTTCAGAATAGCTTTTCCTAAAGTTGGCATCCTTCTTTCTACTAGAGAAAATGCACAACTTAGAGATAATCTTCTTGGGCTAGGAGTTACTCAAATTAGTGCTGAATCAAAAACCAATCCTGGTGGTTATAGTGAAAATTCCTCTGATGAGCAATTTAAAGTTAGCGACAACAGATCACTAGAGGAAATCATCTCAACTTTGGAAAAAAAAGGCTTTGATCCTGTCATCAAAGATTGGTCTACAATCTTATCAAAAAAACAATAATTTAACTTAAAATAGATTGAAAAAACAACATACTAAAAAAAGACCATAAATCAGAAAACATAAGAGCTGCAAGGTTATTTTAAAATTACAAATTTGTAACTTCACTTTTGCAACTCTTTCATTATTGCAAATTTATTTTTTGTTTGATACGATACTTATCAACAATGAGTTATCCACAGGTAAATAACACAGCTATTAGTATCATTGATGTATGGGAACACGTAGACGAGTATCTTCAAGAAAAGCTAGGAAAAATTTCTTATGCTACTTTTCAAAAAGCAGTCAAACCCATCTCTTTTTTAAATAATTCCCTTATTCTGGGGGTACCTAATGCTTTTATGAAAAAATGGGTATATGAAAAATGTGATTATCATATAAAAAGGTCTGTTAAAAATAATTTTGACCTTGATATTATCCTCGAGCTCAATGTTAATGAGCAAATGAAACAAAAAGCAGAGGACGATTTTTTTGCAAACGAAGAAGAAGAGTTGACTTTCTCTCAAAACCTTGAAGAAGAACAACCACAACGTAAGACATTTAGTATAGAACCTCAAGAATCAGCATACATGCTCAACCCTAAATATACATATGACACCTATGTCGTTGGTCAAAGCAACCGCTTTAGTCATGCAGCTTCTCTGGCTGTGGCAAAAGCGCCCGGAAAAGCGTATAATCCTTTTTTTATTTATGGTGGCGTTGGTCTGGGTAAAACCCATTTAATGCATGCTATTGGTCATAAGGTTCAAGATCAGCATCCTTATCTAAAAGTTATATACATCACAGCGGAAGAATTTACCAACCATCTTATAAGTTCGCTTCAAAACAATAAAATTAATGAATTTAGAGAAAAATATAGAAAAGTAGATGTTTTGCTTATCGATGATATACCTTTTATTGCTGGTAAAGAAAAAACAGAAGAAGAATTTTTTCATACTTTTAATTATTTATATCAATTTAACAAACAAATTGTTATAACTTCTGATAGATTACCAAAAGACATTCCTTCTATCCAGGATCGGCTTAAATCACGTTTTGAGTGGGGTTTATCCGCAGATATTCAAGCGCCTGACCTTGAAACAAGAATGGCTATTTTATACAAAAAACTAGAACCTGAGTTTCAAAACATCCCTCAGGATGTTATTTATTATATTGCCTCTCAAATTCCTGGCAATATTAGAGAATTAGAAGGTGCGTTAATAAAAATAATTGCTTACTCTTCTTTAATTAATCAAGAAATAACTATTAATTTAGCAAAAGATGTTATTAAAGACATTGTAAAAAACAATACTAAAAAACCTATTTCTATTTCTAAAATTAAGAAATCTGTTGCTGAATACTACAATATTGAGTATGAAGGATTATCTGCAAAAATTAGAACTAAAGAAATAGTACATGCTAGACAAGTAGCAATGTATTTATGTAGAGAACTAACTAACTTTTCTTTGCCTAAAATTGGAGAAAATTTTGGAGGTCGAGACCATACCACTGTTATGCATGCCTGTGATAAAGTAAGAAACGATATTAAAAAAAATACTGATCTAAAAAGTGCTTTAAATCAAATAAAAACAACACTAATAGACTAAATAATAATTTGTTGATAATGTTGTTAATAACTTATTAATAACTTAACAAAAAAAGGGGATAAGTGAAAAAAATAAAAAACTGTTGATAATACTAGGAAGAAACTCTTATAATTTGTGGAGAGTTTTCCTTGATAGTTATCAATAAAATACTTGTTGTTCTACATATCAACAGGTATGAGTAAGAAGAGTTTAAAATATATAAATTAATAAGGAGTAGTAATATGAATATAACCTGTGAAAAAAACAAACTATTGAAAATTTTATCAATAAGCATGAATTCAGTAAGTGAAAGAACAACAGTTGAGGCATTAAAATGTTTTAAATTAGAAACAAAGAATAATTTATTGATTATTACTACAAATAATTTAAAAACTAATATTATTTGTTCTTTAGATGCGCAAGTTGATTCAGAAGGAGTTACCTTAGTTCATGCGAAAACTTTTTATAATATTATAAGTAAATTACCTTCAGAAGATGTTTCTATGTATTTAAGTGAAAATAATACATTGTTAATTAGTAGTGGTGATTCAACTTTTAATATATTTACAGCAAACCCAGAAGAGTTTCCAGAAAATATGCTTATTGATGAATATAAAGAAATATCTTTAAGTAAAGAAGTTTTTAAAGATATGGTAAGAAGAGTTGCTTTTGCTGCTTCAGAAGAAGAGGAAAAAGTAATATTAAATGGTGTTTTAATAGATATCGATAGTGAGAAAAAAAAGATAATTTTTGTAGCTGCAGATGGCTATAGATTAGCTAAAGACGATATTAGTTTTAATGGAAAAGACTCTTTAAAAGTAATAATACCAATTAAAACAATTAAAGAAATTATGTCAATTTTTTCAATTAAAGAAACAGAAACAATAAAAATAAGATTAGGTGAAGATAAAATTTTATTTATGATAGAAGAAGTTCAAATGTATTCCAGGGTAATTAATGGACAATTCCCAGACTATAATTTATTA
This sequence comes from Candidatus Margulisiibacteriota bacterium, assembly GCA_028706105.1. Lineage (NCBI taxonomy): Bacteria > Bacillati > Candidatus Margulisiibacteriota > Candidatus Margulisiibacteriota bacterium. Next base: position 11,722 of record JAQWCF010000006.1, on the reverse strand, counting down.
ATACCAAAAGAAAAAAACTTAGACATTAAAATAAATAGAAAAGAATTTTTAGATGCCTGTGAAAGAATAAATATTATAGCTCAAAGAAATTCATACATGGTGAAAGTTGAGTTAGTAAATAAAGCGTTAGTTATTTCTTCTGTAACACCAGACTTTGGTGATGGAAGTGAAAAATTAAGCATAGAGTACTCAGGGGATGATAATATTAATGTAGTTTTTAATGTAAGATTAATGATGGATGTTTTAAAAAGTTTAGAAAGTGATTATATAAAAATAGAAATTATTAATGATGAAAAACCATTAGTAATCAAAGAAGATAATAATCAAGAATATATTTATATTATGATGCCAATAAAAGTTAAAAGGTAATGCTCATAAAGAGTATTTACTTATATAACTTTAGAACATTTATTGATAAAAGATTTACATTTACAGAACAGAATAATTTAATTATTGGGTTAAACGGTAAAGGTAAAAGTAATCTTATTGAGGCTATTAATTTTTTATCGTCAGCAAGATCATTTAAAACAAATATCAATAAAGAAATTATAAACTTTAATCAAAAAGAAGCTTCATTGATAGCAGAAGTAGTTAATGAAAAAAAAATAAGTAAAATAAATATTGTTTTTAAAGAAGATGGCTCAAAAAAAATTTCAATCAATAATAGTATTTTAAATAAATCCTCAGATTTATTAAAAGAATTTACTGCTATTTTAGTATCACCAAACGATATAACCATAATAGATGGCACACCAAGCGTGAGAAGAAGATATTTAGATACAATCTTATCTAAAACACTGCCAGGATATTTAGATATAGTAAAAGAACAGAAAAGAATAATAGATATTAAACGGAAAGTATTAAAAGGAAATACTATTAATGAGGATTTGTTAAATATTTATCATGAACAACTTAAAAAAGTAAATACTAAAATAGTATCTTATAGAACAAAAATATTACAAGAAATACAAGAAACAGCTAATAAATATTTTAAACAATATTACTACAAAGTAGGGTTTATAGAACTAAAATATGTAGACACTTTTCTATTGGAAGACATAGTGAAAGAAAAAAATTATAGAGAGTGTTTATACGGATCACATAGAGATGATTTTGAGATTTACTTAAACGAGAAATCAGCTAAAAAATATAGCTCTACAGGTGAAAAAAGGCTAATAAGTTTATTAATGAAAATAAGTGAAAAAAATTTATTTAACGATAAACTAAAAATAAAACCAGTACTATTGTTAGATGATGCTTTTTTAGGATTAGATGATGAAAGGCAAACTATTTTCTATGAACTTATTGAAAGCGATCATCAAAAAATACTAACCTCCACAGAGGATAAATATCAAAATAAAGTAATTAATCCAAGCATCCTAAGGTTATAGATGAATAGCTTAAAAGATATTTTATTACAAAGTACAGTAAAAAATCTTAAAGAGAGCTTGTTGCTTAAACGAGCATACAAAGAAATAGTAAACGAAAAAATTGTAAACGTTACAATAGATCTATTATATAAAAACAACACATTGTGTATTTATGTAAAAGATAATGTTTGGGCAACCCAATTAATGCAATATAAACATACTATTCTGAAAAGAGCTAAAGAGGTTGTAAAAACAATTAAAGATGTAAAAATACTAGTTTCTTTTGATTTAGCTCCAGAGGAACAAACAATAAAAAGTAAAAAAACCAAAAAAGATATAACAAATTTAGTTCAAGATATTAATAATTGTGATTCCAAATATAGAACAAAAATAAAAAAAATCATTATTAATTCTGAACGGAATTATGAACATGTTTGCGCTGTGTGTGGGAGTCCAGTACTTTCTAAAAAAACAAACTTTTGTTCGTTATGTTTATCACAAAATAAAGCAATACGAAAAAAAGGAATTCAAGAAATACTAAAAGAAACACCTTGGGTTAAATATGAAGAAATAGAACAAAATCAAAAAAAAATCATGAATTATGAGGGATTTATGCAAGAAAAGAAGTTTAAAATCAACAGAATTTGTGATATTATTGAAAAAGAATATATAGATATTCAAAAAAACAGAAAACCTAACACAGAGTTTTTTAAGTCTAAAATAGAGGAATTAGTGATTTTGAAAATAAGTATAGAGCCTACAGAGTTAACAAAAGAAAACATAGAGAATAATATTCAAAAAAAATGGTTCAAATTATACCAAAGCTAAGGAGAGAATGAATGTCGGGAACATATGATGCGTCGGATATAAAAATTTTAGAAGGGTTGCAAGCTGTTCGTAAAAGACCAGCGATGTATATTGGATCAACAGACACCAAAGGCTTACATCATTTAATATATGAAGTAGTCGATAATAGTATTGATGAAGCAATGGCAGGCTATTGTAACGAAATAATAGTTTCTTTTAATGAAGATGGTTCCGTTAGTGTCACAGATAATGGTAGAGGAATCCCAATAGGAATACAAAAAGATAAAGGGGTAAGTGCAACAGAAGTTGTTCTTACCGTTCTTCATGCAGGTGGAAAGTTTGAAGGAAAAGGATATAAGGTTTCTGGTGGACTACATGGCGTTGGTGTTTCTTGTGTTAACGCTTTATCTGCAACATTAATAGTAGAGGTATTCAGAGAAGAAAAAAGATATCTTCAAGAATTTAAAAGAGGGATACCTCAACCCCCATTATTAGAAGATGCGCCTGGTCATGCAACAGGAACAACAATTAGGTTTTATCCTGACGATCAAATATTTGAAACCTTGGAATTTGAATATAGTTTAATTTTATCTAGAATGAAGGAATTGGCGTATCTGAATAAAGGGTTAAAAATAATTCTAGAAGATAATAGGCCTGAAGAAAAACTAAGAGACGAATTCCATTTTGATGGAGGGATTTTAGAATATATCAAAGCTATTGATGCTGCAAAAGAAGAGCTCCTAAAAGAACCATATTATTTTACAAAAGAAACAGAGAAGGCAGAGGTTGAAATAGCTATCAATTATAGTAAAAATTATTATGATGAGCATGTTATTTCCTTTGTTAATAATATTAGAACTAGAGAAGGTGGAACTCACGTTGTTGGTTTTAAAACAGCATTAACAAGATCATTAAATTCTTTTGCTAAAAAACATAAGGTATTTAAAGGCAATGAAATTTTAACAGGAAATGACGTTAAAGAAGGCTTGACCGCTATTATTTCTGTAAAGATTCAGGATCCACAATTTGAAGGACAAACTAAAACAAAGCTAGGCAATAGTGATGTCAGGGGCATTGTCGATAGTATTGTTGCTGAAGGATTAGAATTAGCATTGGAAAGAGATCCAAACTCAGCAAAACAAATTATTCAAAAATCATTATTAGCCGCAAAAGCCCGAGAAGCTGCTAGAAAAGCACAAGATTTAGCTAGAAGAAAAAATGTTTTAGAAAGTACTACTTTACCAGGAAAACTATCTGATTGCACTGAATCAGATCCAGCAAAATCTGAGTTATTTATAGTTGAGGGAGATTCTGCGGGTGGTTCAGCAAAACAAGGAAGAGACCGATATTATCAAGCAATTTTACCTTTAAGAGGAAAGATTATTAATGTTGAAAAAGCTAGACTAGACAAGTTGTTAGCCAATGAAGAAGTTAAGGCATTAATAACAGCCATAGGACCAGAGGTTATTGCCAATATGGACAAGTCAGATGAAGACATGCCCAGAGAAGAAGTTTTAAAAAAGGTTAGATATCACAAAATTATAATTATGACCGACGCGGACGTTGATGGTGCCCACATTAGAACGCTTTTACTGACCTTTTTTTATAGATATGCTCGTGCCTTAGTAGAGGCTGGCTTAGTATATGCAGCTCAACCACCACTTTATTTAATTAGAAAAGGTAACAAGAAACAGTATGCTTATAATGAAGAACAAAAGAATGTTGTAATAAGTGAGCTTGCGTTATCAGGCGTCTCAATTAAAACTAAAACTGGAAAAGTTTTCGAAGGACCTGAAATTTTAGAATTTATTGATAAACTTAGAAAATATAAAGAGGTATTGTTAGAAGCCGATAGATTTTCAGTAGATAAAACAACGCTTAAAGATGTTTTATTAAATATGGATATACCAAGATTTATTGAGATAAAAAAAGCCTATAATGAGATGGATGAAGAGTTTTTAGATTCCATAGCAAGTGATCAAGATAAATTTGTTTTAGAACTTTTTTCCATCAAACAGATGAATATGGACCTTATTAAAGAAGTAATGCATTATGATGTTTCAGAAGCAGAGACAGTACCTTATGAGGTAACCGTTGCAGAGAAAACAGATATTGTTGATGATAATGCCTTGCTAGTTGAATTTATAGATAAAATAGCAATTCGAGGAATTTCTTTGCAAAGATACAAAGGTTTAGGGGAAATGAACCCTGACCAGCTATGGGAAACAACTATGGATCCATACAAAAGAACTTTGGTGCAAATTAAATTAGAGGACAACGAAGTCGCTGATGAAACATTTACTATTTTAATGGGTAGTGATGTTGTACCGAGAAAGAATTTTATTGAGACATACGCTAAGCAGGTAAAATGGCTTGACGTTTAGGGTATAGAAAGGAAAAAATAATAAATGCAAGAAGATCTTTTTACAACAATTAATATTAAACCAGTTAACATAGAAGTAGAGATGAAGGCTTCCTACATCGATTATGCGATGAGCGTTATCGTTGGTCGTGCTTTGCCGGATGTTAGAGACGGATTAAAGCCAGTACATAGAAGAATACTATACGCTATGTATGAACAAGGAATAACACATGATAAATCTTATAAAAAATCAGCCAGAGTAGTTGGGGAAGTTTTAGGTAAATATCACCCACACGGAGACACAGCTGTTTATGACTCAATGGTTAGAATGGCACAGGAGTTTTCTTTACGTTATCCAATGATTGATGGCCAAGGTAACTTTGGGTCAGTGGATGGAGACAGTGCAGCAGCAATGAGATATACGGAAGCAAGAATGTCCAAAATAGCAGCAGAAATGTTAGCGGATATTGAAAAAAATACAGTAGAGTTTACACCAAATTTTGATGAATCCTTGAGTGAGCCAGCAGTATTACCATCAAAACTACCAAGCTTACTTATTAATGGAAGCTCGGGTATCGCAGTAGGTATGGCCACAAACATCCCACCGCATAATATCACAGAAGTATTAAATGGTTTATTAGCACTTATCGATAATCCAGAAATTACGCCGATGCAACTTATGGGTTTTATCAAAGGACCTGATTTTCCTACAGGTGGAATTATCAGAGGACAAAAAGGAATAATAGAGGCATATACTACAGGAAAAGGTATTATCAAGCTTCAAGCAAAATATCACATTGAAGAAGTGAAAAGTAAAAAAAGAAAAGCAATAATCGTTACAGAAATACCCTATACAGTAAATAAAGCACAGTTAATCATTAAAATTGCTGATTTAGTAAAAGAAAAAGTTTTTAACGGTATTGCTGACTTAAGAGATGAGTCAGATAGAAAAGGTATGAGGATTTATATAGAGCTGAAGAAAGAAGCAAATGAAGATATTGTTTTAAATCTTTTAATGAAGCACACAAGCCTCTTCATGAGTTATGGAATTAATATCGTTGCACTGGATAACGGACAACCAAAACAGCTTAATCTTAAAGAAATGCTTGTTAAGTTTTTAGAACATAGATTTATTGTTGTCAAAAGAGCAGTTGAGTTTGATTTAAATAAAGCACAAGCAAGAGCTCATATCTTAGAAGGGCTAAGAATAGCGTTAAATAATTTAGACGAAGTAATTGAGCTGATTAGGGCAAGCGCAACAGGAGCAGAGGCTAGAGATGCTTTGGTTGTAAGGTTTGGTTTATCAGAAATACAAGCTCAAGCTATATTGGATATGAAGTTACAAAGATTAACAGGGCTTGAAAGAGAAAAAATAGAAATAGAATATAATGATTTAATGGAAAAAATAAAAGACATGATGGATATTCTTTCTAAAAAAAGTAGGTTGTTAGATATTATTAAAGCAGATTGCTTTTATTTGAAAGAAAAATTTGGAGACGAAAGAAAAACAGAAATTGCAGAAGGCTTAGAAGATATTAACATTGAAGATCTTATTCAAGAAGAAAAAGTAGCAGTTTTCTTTACAAAGTTTGGATTTGTAAAAAGATTAGCAGTAGATACTTTTAGAAACCAATTAAGAGGCGGAAGAGGTATCGGCGGTATGGTAACCAGAGAAGGAGATATAATTGAAAAAGTTGTTATCACTTCCACTCATAGTTACTTAGTTTGTTTTACTTCCGAGGGTAAAGCTTATAAAACAAAAGTTTATAATATACCAGAGGAATCACGCTACAGCAAAGGTTCTTCGATTAAAAACGTTCTTAATATCAAAGAGGAAGAGAAGGTTACAACAGGTGTTGTAATTGAGAACTTTGATGTAGATGACCAGTATTTATTAATGACAACAGTTCATGGAGTTGTAAAAAGGTCCAAAGTATCAGACTTTAAGAACATTAGAACAACAGGCATTATCGCTATTAATTTAGACGAGGGTGATGAACTAAGATGGGTTGAGATAACTAATGGAAAAATGGATGTGTTAATGGTTAGCAGTAACGGTATGGTTATAAGGTTTGACGAAGAACAAGTTCGCTCTGTTGGACGTACCGCTAGAGGCGTAAGAGGAATGAAGCTAAGAGCTAATGATATTATCGTTGGAAATAGTATAATCGATCCTGATGCTGAAAAAGAAAGCTTATTAATGATTGCGTCAACCGGTACTGGAAAAAGAACACAAGTTAGTAACTTTAGAGTTCAAAATAGAGCAGGTATTGGGGTTATTGGAATTAAACTCAAAGTTGATGACAAATTAGCTGGTGGACTTGTCGTGCAACCTGATGACGAGGTCATAATTGTTTCTTCTAAAGGAACGGTTTCTAGACAATCAGTTAAGTTAATATCTTCACAAGGAAGAGCAGCTAGAGGTGTTAAAGTTCAAAAGTTAGATGGTGGCGACACTGTGGTTGCTTTTGCTAAGCTTTTAGAAGATGACGGTGAAGAGAGCCAAGTATAAGTGGGGTTTTCTTTAGGGATAGTCGGCCTTCCAAATGTTGGTAAGTCAACACTTTTTAATGCAATAACTAAAGTTGGAGCAGAGGCTAGTAATTATCCTTTTTGTACAATAGACCCAAATGTTGGCGTAGTGACAGTACCAGACGAGAGATTAGAAGTTTTATCAAAAATATCGGGCTCTAAGCAACTATTACCAACCGCAATCGAGTTTGTAGACATTGCTGGGTTAGTTAAGGGTGCCTCCAATGGTGAAGGATTAGGAAATCAGTTTTTAGCAAACATTAGAGAAGTTAGTGCAATTGTTCATGTCGTTAGATGTTTTGAAGACCCACAAGTAATTCACGTAGATGGTTCCGTTGATCCCATTAGAGATATAGATGTAATTAACACAGAGCTTATTTTGGCTGACTTGCAAACAGTTGAGAAAAGACTGCAAGCTGTCCAGAAGAAAGCTAAGGGTGGTCAAGACAAAGAAGCTGTTGCTCAGTTTAACTGTTTTTCCAAATTTCTTGAGGCATTGTCAGCCGGGAGAGCAGCTAGGTCCGTACAGATTAATGAAGAAGAAGAGAAAATAATCAGGCAAATTAGTTTATTAACCTTTAAACCTGTTATTTATGCAGCTAATGTTAGTGAAGAGGATATTATAAGTGGAGAAGAAAATGCTTTTGTGAAAAAAGTTAAAGAATTTGCGAGCGGAGAAAGCAACGAGGTTGTAGTAATTTCAGCTCAAATTGAGTCTGAGATATCTCAACTAGAAGAAGCTGAAGCAAAAGAGTTTTTGGCTGAATTAGGCATGAAAGAATCGGGATTAGCAAAACTCGTTAGTTCTAGTTATCGACTCTTAGGGTTAATCACTTATTTAACAACAGGGGAAAAGGAAACAAGAGCTTGGACGATAAAAAAAGGCACAAAAGCTCCGGGTGCTGCTGGTGTGATTCATACAGATTTTGAAAGAGGATTTATTAAAGCAGAAATAGTTGCTTATAAAGACCTTAAATCTGCAGAAAGTATGGCTAAAGCTAAAGAAAATGGTACAGTAAGACTAGAGGGAAAAGAATACGTTATGCAAGACGGAGATGTGGTTGTTTTTAAGTTTAATGTCTAGTATTCTGGATGTTGCCCCTTTTATCAATAAAGTGTAAAATGTTAACTTATAATAAATGTCCTTGTGTCATAACACAATACAGCAACAGTTTAAATGGAGGTGAAGAAGCAGATGACAGTAAAGATAAAGCTACAAAGAAGAGGAAGAACAAAGAAACCAGTTTATAGGATTGTTATCCAAGATTCCAAAGCAGCAAGAGATGGAAAAATTATTGATATAATAGGTCAATATAATCCACTAACAGAGCCGATGGTGCTTGATTTAGTTGAAGAAAAAGTTAAAAAGTGGCTTGGCAATGGAGCTCAACCTACTGAAACAGTAGAGCGATTATTAATCAGCAAAGGCTACCTGGAAGCAAAAAAACAAAACAAAAAAGCAGTACCAGTTAAGGAAGAAGTAGTTGCGGAAGAAGCACCAGTAGCCAAAAAGAAAGCAGCAAAGAAGGCTACAGCAGAAGCTGAAACAAAGTAGGAGGCAGATAAGATGAAAGATCTATTAGAACTATTAACTAAAGCATTAGTAGATAATCCTGAAGAAGTTGTTATAAAAGAAACAGTTGGTGAGAGTATTATTATTCTTGAGATTAAGGTAGGACAAGAAGATATTGGTAAGGTTATTGGTAAAGAAGGAAGAATTGCTAACGCGATTAGAACTGTTGTAAAAGCTGCTGCTGCAAAGCAAGGCAAAAAAGTAACAGTTGAAATCATAACTAAATAAGGAGTTTATTATGGCAAAGTCTGTTACTTTAAAAAGAACCGTTACAATCAAAGCAATTGTTACTGATGATTTTAAGAAATATTTAACTTATGAACTAGAAACATCAATTAAAGATCTTCAGAAAAAAATATCAGATGTAGAGAAGCAAGCAGCTGATCTGGTAATTTCTTTAGAAAAAAGTGGAGCAGCTGACCAAGTTAAGATGATTAATCAGCAACTTCAGATTGAAAAACAGCAACAAGAAAATACTATTGCTGATCTTCAGAAAAGAATAGAAGATGCAAAAAATTTACAACTAGATTCAGAATTCATCCAAGGAACCATAGATGGTTTTACAACTGTTAAAACAGGGGACAACCTATATCAAAAGCTTGGAGCATTAGAAATAGTAGTTAAAGACGGTGTTGTTCAAGACATTAAAGGAGAGCAGGACTAATATCCTGCTCTTTTAGCTATTGTATTTTCCAGTTGCTAGAATAATTAAACCACATGGCGTAAAGGGAGAACTGAAGCTTCTACCAATAAAACCTGTTTTTTCTCAGCTCTTACTTAATCAAAAACAATTCAAAACAGAAAATAATAAATTAAAAGTATCTTTTCTAAAAGAACATAAACAAGGGTTCATTGCGAAATTTGCTGATATAGATGATATGGATGCTGCAGAAGAGTTAAGGGATGTAGAGCTTTTAATAGAAACTAAGAAAGTATTAACTTTTTTTAAAGAAGAAGGCTTGTTTTTTAGTGAGCAGTGGATTGGTTATCGGGTAGAAGATGAAAAAAAGAAGAGCCTTGGCGTAGTTGATAATATTTTATACACAGGAGCTAATGAGGTGTTGGTAGTTCTTGGAAAAGAAGAGGTTCTTGTACCTGTTATTTCAGAATTTATTTTAGAGGTTGATGATGAAAAACAGATTATTAAGGTAGTTAAGCCAGAATATTATAAATGATAAAAACAATAGCAGTTTTGACACTATTTCCTGAAGTTGTTAAAGCTTATTTTTCAGAAAGTATCTTAGGCAGAGCACAAAAAGAAAATAAAATAGTTCTGAACGTTTTTAATATAAGAGATAAAGCAAACAATAAACATAATAAAGTGGACGATATTCCGTTTGGGGGATCAACAGGCATGGTCATAAGGGTTGAGCCTGTGGTGGCAATGTTAGAGGAAATAAAGAGAGAAACAAGCTACGTGATAATGACTTCACCAAAAGGTAGCAAGTTGGACCAAAATAAATTGCAAGAATTATTAACCAAAGAAAACTTGGTAATTATTTCAGGTCATTATGAAGGTATAGATAGTAGGGTAGAGGGTTACATAGATGAAGAAATTTCTATAGGAGATTTTGTTTTAACAGGTGGCGAACTGCCAGCAATGGTGATTGTAGATGCCCTAGTTAGGCTTATTCCGGGAGTTTTAGGGAATGACCTTTCTGCAACGGAAGATTCTTTTTCTAGTGGTCTGTTGGATTGGGATGTCTTTACTAGACCTAGAGAATTTGACGAAAAACATGTTCCTGCGGTACTATTGTCCGGCGACCATAAAAAAATAGAGCAATGGAAGAAAAAAAGTGCTATAATAAACAGCCTTGTGAGCAGACCAAAGGTTTTAGCACAATATAAATTTAATAATGAAGAAATAAAAATCTTAAAAGATTTTTTAAAGGAGGATGAAATAGCGTGAGTAATATAATACAGGAATTAGAAAAAGAACAAATGAAAGAAAACGTTGTCGATTTTAATATAGGAGATACGATAAAAGTATTCTATAAAATTACCGAAGGAAAGAAAGAAAGAGTTCAGCCATTTGAAGGCGTTGTAACAAGAATACATGGTGGAGGCGTTACAAAGGGCTTTACTGTTAGAAAAGTTGTCGGTGGGGTAGGCGTTGAAAAAACATATATGCTACATTCACCAAAAATTACTGAAATTACAGTTTTGAGACAGGGTAAAGTAAGAAAAGCTAGATTGTTTTATTTAAGAGATAGAATAGGTAGCAGGGCTAGTAAAATTAAGGCTAAAGACCCAAGATTCAATTAAAAATGGCTCACATCAAAAAGGCCATAGCTAGTATATTAAATTTTATAGGGACAGTTATTATAGCTGTCCTTATTGCTTTTTTTATTAAGGAATTTTTTCTTGAATTTCAACTGATTCCTTCTGGGTCTATGATTCCATATTTTGAGGTTGGAGATAGACTAGTTGTGAGTAGAATGTCTTTTGGTATACAGAACCCACTGTATAATGCGAAGAAAAAGAAAAGCATCATGCTTTTAATGAGAAACCCACTATATAAAGCCAATTTACCATTTTCTGATAATCTTTATTTTTATAAAAGAGATTATCAACTCAACAGATACGATATTGTTGTTTTTTTCCCACCAGAAGAGCCTATTTGGGGTAGTGAGTATTCCTTTGCAGGTGACAAAAGGAGAACTTCTTATTTTGAAGCACCTCAGCTTATAGGGGAGAAGTATGTTAAAAGAATACTCGGTTTACCAGAAGAGGTTTTAGAGATTAAAAACGGTTACATTTACATCAATGGTAAGAAACTAGAAGAACCGTTCCCAGTGAACAGAGATTATTTTGATTTTGGTCCGATAATAGTTCCAGCAAGCAGTTATTTTATGATTGGTGACAATCGTCCTAGAAGCAGTGATAGTAGGTATTGGGGTCCAGTACCTGAAGAAAATTTGTTAGGTAGAGTTTTGGTAGTATTTTGGCCGTTCAATAGGGTTAAGAGTATAGAGCGTTATGGAACAAAATTTAACTGAAGAAGAAAAAAGAGAATTACAAGAAGCGTTAGTAGAGTTAAAAGAAAATATAGCTCAAGCTAAACCAAAAATTCTTAAA
>JAQWCF010000005.1 GCA_028706105.1 Candidatus Margulisiibacteriota bacterium | reverse complement strand
AGATTGGATATAAGTTGCCCGCTGTTGAATTATTTCATAAGCATCTTGATATGTTATGTTGGGTTGGATATAAATGCTGGAAAGAAACTTGTTAAAATACTTGTCTATATATTCTGGCAAGGTGTACATGCTTAAATTATACACATACTGGTTCATTGGTTCAATAGTTCAATGATTCATTGGTTTAATGGTCGCAAGAAAGACAAATAAAACTTCTTAAAGAAATACCAACTACTCTTCCATGCTTGCTTCTTAAGCGACTTTGCAGCAAAAGTACTACCACCACCTAAATGGACAAGAACTATTTCTGGATGATAGTAATTTTGGTAACCTTTTCTTGTTAATGTTTTGCAAAGGTCTAAGTCTTCATTATAAAAAAAGTAATTCTCATCAAAGCCACCAACTGCTAAATAAAGTTCTTTGTTCACAAACATTGCTGCCCCTGACAAAAAATCAACAACTCGGGGATTATTGCCACGATATTTGTGCCTACCTAAAACGCTTCCATAATATTGAATTGACCTATCCTGATTCAACAAACGTGGCCCTAAAATGCCAATTTTTTTCTTGCTTTCATAAAAACTCACTAACGGACTCAAAACATCTTTATTAGTTACAGTGTCTGAGTTTAGTAAAAACAAATATTCCCCAAGTGCTTCCACTGCTCCTTGATTATTAGCTTTGGCAAACCCAACATTCTCTGAATTTTCTATAAAACTAATGTTTGAATAATCCTCCATAAGCCTATCTTTATTAAACTTATTTGATGAAGCATTATCAACAACAATAACGTCAAAACTGACAGCTTTGTTTGATTCATAAAAGGAATCCAAGCAATTTTTTAAAAGCTCAGGTGTATTATAATGAATAACTATTACGGATACTTTCATGCTTCTTTTAACCTTTCTACAAAACATTCTATCCTTATCTTTGTCCTCATATCAAGCTCACCAGGAGCATCGCCTTCGATTGTCAAAACAGGAACGCTAAGTCTGTTTTTGATAATAATATCATCAAGTTGTCGATGACAAAAAGCTTGAGCATAATGAATAATTCCTTTTAAATTTCTTTGTTTTATTTGTTTTTCTACTTCAATGATTCTTCGATTTAACTCATACGGGTAATTAAAGTTCTGATATTGCTCTATTAAATCTTTGCTTTCTTGAAGCATAGCAAAATCATTTTCTACTTCAAAATAAGACAGCTTCACCCCAAGCTCATCTTCTAAATAACCAAAAAGATTACTAATTATTGTTGGAACGCCCATATACCCTATGGAAATGGTGTGAACATTTGATTGACTAGTTTCTGCTAGCTTTATTAACTCTTCAATTTTATTACTATAAACTTCCACGTTGCTGCCAAAATCCGAAGAAGCAACCATTAATCTTTGAAACTCAGTAGCACTAACATTTTTCTTCTGATAAAACAAAATGTCTAATACTCTTAATCGTTCTCTTACTAAATCTAGTTTTTCTTTAATTTCCATTGCTTGCTCATAACTAACTCCAAAATGTTCACCTAATTTATCTAACTCATACCTCAGCTTTCGTTCATCCCTATCTGCCGGATAAGCAAAAGAAACAACCTTAAGCGACGGCATAAAATGCTGGCACAAATTAACCAATCCATGATTGTTACTACAGTCGCCCTCTGTAACAGCGATAATAGTGTCAAATTCTTCTTCATACTCTACAACTGCACCCATCAATCCCTTGATCCAACTGCAAGTATTTCTGGTAACACCATGTTTTTCTCCAGATATTATAAACTTTTTAGATTGCCCTAATATAAAAAGATTGTTTAGGTCTACAGGAATAGCACTAGCCGCCCAAATATACTCTTGGGGAATAGTGGTGGTAAACGCTACTTTTTTCATGTTAATTTTTTGAGATTCTCATAAGTTTTTAAAATCTTATCAACGTAACCCTGAGTTGAAGGCTTAAATGCTTGAGAGCCTTTTGATTTTATAGAATTACACCCTTCCACATACGAAGCTAAGGCATAGTTAATATTACCCTTCCACATATCCAGTAACTCTCTCATCATCTTAGCTTGTGCTTTTATCCCCTGCGCTACGTTGTGGGGATCGGTTATATTATAAGCAGGAAAATTAAACGGCATAAACTGCCCAATACCTCTTGCTCCAGATGGAGATACTGCATGTCTATTAAAACTTGATTCTGCTGACTGCTGAGCAGTTAATAATAATGGGTCTACATTATACTCTATCCCATATTTAACGTTTGCTTCTGCTATTTCCAATACATCAGTTAATACTAAATTTTTATTATAATTCATAACATAAGAAACAATTGTCTGATATAAATTTGCTGAAACAATCTGATAACTAGTATCATAAGGAAGGTACTGGTCATACTCTGTTTGTCGCATCTGAAATTCTTGTGGATTACAGTTAGTTTGAGGATTATAATTTATATTATTAAACAATGTAAATAAGCTTACAAAAATTATTATTATTGTTGGCCAAGTCATTACCTAGCTAAACTCCTTTAATTTTTTCTGTAAGAAACTGGATTGCTTCCTTTGCTGTCATCTCTAACTTAGGATCACCATTTCTGAAACTAAGCTCGACAATTCCCTCAATAGACCTTTTCCCAACAATCACTCTAAATGGTGCGCCTATCAAATCAGCATCATTCATTTTCACGCCAAGTCGTTCATCTCGATCATCGCACAAAACATCAAAACCTTTGGACATCAACTCAGTGTAAATATTCTCGGCTAAATTTACTTGCTCTTCTTTGTTAAGATTAACTGGCAATACAATAACTTCAAAGGGAGCAATGCTGATTGGCCACAGCGGTCCATTGTCGTCGTGATGTTGCTCTATCGCAGCCATAGCTGTTCTGCCAACGCCTATCCCATAACAACCCATAATAAAAGGCTTAACTTTACCTTGTTGATCAAGAAAGGTTGCTTCCATCGATTCCGAATATTTGGTGCCAAGCTTGAAAATATGACCTACTTCTATCCCTCTCTCTTTATTGTATGTTCCTTTAAAACAAGACAAACAAAGATCTCCAACATTAACGGTTTTAACATCTGCAACTAAACTATCATCAACTAGATAATCTCTGCCAACATTCACATTTTTAAAATGATAATCTTTCTCATTTGCACCTACTACCGCATTTGTAATACCAATAATTGAATCATCAATAATGATTTTATACTCACATTGTTCAGGAGCAAAACCCATAAACCCAGGAACCGTTTTAAATACACTAACTATTTCCTCTTCAGTAGCTGGTTCTATTCCTAAGGCATCTAGGTTATTCATCAATTTCACATCATTTACTTCGTAATCACCACGAATAAATACCATTGCATATTTAGACTGAATTTTTTCTGGAGCTACTTCTTTGTCATATTTATAAGCTACTGCTTTAATCGTCTTTTCTGCTCCTACTTGCAAGAAACTAGAAATGTCTTCAATGGCTTTAATGTTTGGAGTATGTACCTTTTCTTTTGCCAACAGAGGTTCAGATTTATTCGTCACCTTTGTGCTTGCTTTCTCTATATTAGCCGCATGGTCACAATTAGAACAATACAAAATTTCATCTTCACCTGTCTCCGCTACTATCATAAATTCTTGGGAAGAACTACCACCGATCGCACCAGAATCAGCACTAACAACTCGATAATCTAAGCCACATCTAGAAAATATATTGCTATAGGCTTCATACATGTCTTTATAAGTAACATCCAAGCTCTGTTCATCAGCATGGAAACTGTAGGCATCTTTCATAGAAAATTCGCGCGCTCTCATTAAACCAAACCTAGGTCTTATTTCATCACGAAATTTATTCTGAATCTGATAAAAATTTATTGGCAACTGCTTATAACTTTTCAAATCATCACTCACTAAATTCACGATTACTTCTTCATGTGTAGGTCCATAACAAAAGTCACGTCCTGCCCTATCTTTGATCCTAAGAAGTTCCTTGCCATACTTAAACCATCTACCACTCTTTTGCCAAAGCTCAGCTGGCACCATTGAAGGCATTAGCACCTCAACAGCGTCTTTTCTGTTCATTTCTTCTCTAATAATTTTTTCAACTTTACGAATAACTTTTAGTCCTAAAGGTAAATAATCATAGATACCAGTTGCTATCTTTTTAATATAACCACCACGCAAAGCAATAGCTTGGCTAGGAATTTCCGCATCGGCAGGATTTTCTCTAAACGTCGGTATATAATATTTGCTGTACTTCATTATTACTCCTTAAGTAGATTAAGCTTACCACCAGCAAGCAATTGTTCTATTTCTCTTTCAGAAAATCCAGCAACTAACTCGAATTTATTACCAGAGGCACTTTCCATAACCACAAAATCTTGTTTAATCTGTTCTCTAATCTTGTTAAAAGAAAAAATCTCTTCAGCTTTAACTCTAGCATAGTCGCTTTCCTTTTTAAAAACCAAAGGAATAATTCCAAAATTTATAAGATTTGCCCTATGTATTCGCTCAATAGATTTAACAATAACAACTTTTACACCCAAATACATAGGGCAAATAGCTGCATGTTCCCTTGATGAACCTTGGCCATAACTAAGTCCTGCTACTATTAAATTATCAAATCCACCTGACTTGTTAGCCTTACATTTATCAGCAAATTTTGGTTCAACATCGTTAAAAACTGCCTGTGAATACTTATCTATATTTGAACGAAACTTCAAAAATCGACCTGCAGGCATAATATGGTCTGTGGTTATTTTGTCTCCGACTTTAATAACTACCTTTGTTTGTAAGCTTTCTGCCAGGCGACTACTGATTGGAGGCGGCCCAATGTTGGGACCTTTTAATATTTCTACCTTAGCCCGTTCGTTAACAGGTAAAGGCTTAATCACCAAAGAATTATTTACTAAAAATTTTGATGGTTGTTTAAATTCGACTGCTTTTTGAAAAAACTCTGACGGATCAGTAATCTCTCCAGTTAAAGCACAAGCAACCGCTGTCTCTGGGCTAACTAAATAAATACCAGCACTGTTGGTTCCACTTCTTCCATAAAAATTACGATTATTAGTTCTTATACTAACCGCATCCGTAGCAGGAGACTGTCCCATCCCTATACAAAAACCACAACTAGACTCTAAAACTCTGCCACCAGCTTCTACAATGTTTTTCATCAAGCCAGTTTCCATCATCATCTCTAGCACCTGCTTAGAGCCAGGAGCAACACCAAAAGAAACGTCGGTAGAAACTTGTTTATCTTTTAAAAGCATAGCCACTGTATATAAATCTTTATACGAACTATTTGTACAGCTCCCAATAAGAACTTGGTTAACCTTCATCCCAGCAACTTCTGAAACCTCTTTGACATTATCTGGCGAATGAGGCAAAGCAATCATCGGCTTTAGTGTAGCAAGGTTAATAGAGATTTCTTTATTGTATGTAGCATCTTTATCGGCCATCAGCTCTATCCAATCATTTTCTCTGCCCTGCGCTCTTAAAAATTCTTTGGTTACTTCATCCGAAGGGAAGACTGAAGTTGTCACGCCCAACTCAGCGCCCATATTAGCAATAGTTGCTCTTTCTGGAACTGATAAAGTTTTAACCCCTTTACCCGTGTACTCCACAATATATCCAACATTTCCTTTAGTTGTAAGAATCTGTAATAGCTTTAAAATAACATCTTTTGCAGTAACAAAAGGAGAAAGTTTCCCCGTAAGTTCTACTTTCAAAACCTTAGGTGTTGGCAAATAAAAGGCTCCACCAGCTAAAGCAGTAGCTATATCCAGTCCGCCAGCACCGATAGCGATCATTCCAAGTCCTCCGCCAGTTGGAGTATGAGAATCAGAACCTAATAAGGTTTTACCTGGCTTACCAAATGTTTCTAAATGAACTTGATGACAGATACCATTTCCAGCTTTAGAAAAATACAAGCCATATTTAGCAGCTATTGACTGTAAATATCTATGGTCATCGGCATTTTCGAATCCATCTTGTAAAGTATTATGGTCAACGTAACTGACTGACAACTCTGTTGAAATAGCTTCTCTTCCAATTGCCTCAAACTCCAAATATGCCATGGTGCCTGTTGCGTCTTGAGTTAATGTTTGGTCTATTTTAATTCCAATTTCTTGTTCACCAGATTTATCAACAATATGTTTATTAATTATCTTCTCAACTAAATTCATCTTATTAATCTACCTCGTTTGCTAGTTCATCAAAATTGAAGTCTATCGCAAGTATCCCAACAATGTGGTCTGAATCATCAAAAATTGGAGCCGAAACTGTCATTGTTAGATAATTAGTAATTTTTGACATATAAATTTCTGAAATATGAGTATTACCATCACTCATTGGTTCGACAAACCACTGTCTATCAGAAAAGTCTACATCCAGCATCTTCTCTTCATAAGCCTTTTTATCACATAACTGAGTAATATTCTTGCCTAATTTCTTGCCTTCTTCATTTGTTATAGAGATAAGCTTCATTGCTGGATCATTCTGGGCAAGTCGAACTAAGATTGGTTCAAACTTTTTAGGATCCAAAGACTTAAGTTCAGACATAACTGCTGTTTCTTCAATGATTTTGACAGCTGTCTCCGTTATTCTCCTACGTAATTCCAAATAAGTAGTATGAACTAACTCGGGAAGATAGTACCTTATAGCCTTTTCCATCTCTTGGTCAGATATCGAAGTAATTCTTCCAAAATTATATTCTGCAACTATCCAGTCATAAATCTTAATAACTTTTGGGTGTTTCTTGGTTAAGCCCAGTTCCTGTGCTTTGGGATAATGTTTATACACCCAATGGATAACTCCAGCGGTTCCGGTCTTATCAGTAATACTTACTCCCGGTTCTCTATTAAGCAGAGCCACTGTATCAAAAACATTATAAATTTCTTCATTCTTAACCATACCATCAGCATGAATTCCAGCTTTAGTGGTATTAAAATCATCTCCAATAAATGGATAGTTTGTTGGAAAAGCCTGACCTAACTCTTTCTCGAAGTACTCTTTCAATTCAGTAATTACAGTTGTATCAATTCCTGCCTGATGACCGAATAACCCCATATACTCAAAAATCATTCCTTCTGTTGGACAATTTCCAGTTCGTTCACCCAAACCAAACAAGGCACAGTTGGCACCTGCAACACCATGTAACCAGGCTTCGGTTGTATTAGCTAAAACCTTATGAAAATCATTATGACCATGCCATTCTAGCCATTCAGAAGGAACACCTGCATCATTTCTAAAAGCATGACAAAGTTTTGCAACTCCTCTTGGTGCAATGGCTCCAGAATAGGGAACCCCAAAACCCATCGTATCACAAAGTCTTATTTTAACTGGAATACCGGCTTCTTTGGACATTTGCATAAGCTTTTGAGCTAAAGGAATAGTAAATCCATACAAATCTGCTCTCGTAATATCTTCGAAATGACACCTTGGGATAATTCCTTTATCTAAAGAATGAGCAACAATGTCTACATAAAAATCAAAAGCTTGTTTTCTGTCCATCTTTAATTTCATGTAAATATGATAATCAGAAACACTGGTTAATATCCCTGTTTCTTTTAGGTCAAACTGCTTTAAAAGATCAAAGTCACTTTTCTGGGCTCTAATCCAACCAGTTACTTCAGGAAATTTTAGCCCTAATTCTAAAACTTTTTCTAAGGCTAATTTATCCTTATCGGAATACATAAAAAATTCTGATTGTCGGATAATCCCTTGTTCGCCACTTAGTTTGCTAAGTAATTTATAAACATCTACTATTTGCTTAACAGTAAAAGGCTCACGGGCTTGCTGTCCATCACGGAAGGTAGTATCTGTAATAAAAACTTGTTCAGGAACATCAAAGGCAATTAAATGGTCATCAAACACAATTTTGGGAACTTCTGAATACGAAAAAATTTCTCGATACAACTCAGCCTCTGGTCTATTCACTAAGGGGTAATCCTTTTGTATCTTTCTCAAAAAATTATTATGTCCTTTTTCAAACTGCATAATTTGCCTTTCTTGTCTCACCCCTAGCCTCTTTTCTAAAAGAGAGGGAGAAAAGACAATTTTATTGTTTATTTGCTTTAAAATAAAGCTAAATCATTTTAACTTATCTGGCTTATTTATACAAGAAAGCAAGCTCTATGACAGTCATTGTTAATAATGTTAATATTACTATGTAATGATTCAAACTTTAACTGCAATAAACCTAAAATCTATAGCCTACTCAGACAGTAGTATAATTGTCCAAGCATTTTCACAGGAAAAAGGCAAAGTATCTCTTGTTGCCAAAGGAGTTAAAAAATCAAAAAATGGCAACCTTGGCAAACTTAATACCTTTTCTCTCAATAAATACCATGTCAGAAGTGGCAATAATCAATCACTTAAAACCATTATGGTAATAGAAACTATCAAAACATATGACAATATTTTTAAAGATTACGACAAATTACAAACAGCTTATGAACTAATCTGGATAATAAATTCTATTATTCAAGAAAATCAACAAGACGAACAACTTTTCTTACTAACAAAAACAACTTTAGATACCATCGAATTTGCAGAAGAAAAAGATCTTTCAGCAATATTGTCCTCTTTCAAAAAAAATTTACTTATCTCTGAAGGGGTATTGAATCCCTCAGAAAAAAACATTAATATTGAACATATCTTAAACAGCTACGTTGGGAAACAGATGGTACAGTTATGAATATTGCTTTTTTTTCCGATACTTATTTACCACAAATAAATGGCGTCGTAACCTCTATAGAAATATTTAGACAAACACTTACTGACAAGGGCCATAACGTTTACATTTTTTGTCCTCAAACCGAATTCGGGCAAAAAAAAGCTGACCCTGACTATGTTTTCAGGTTTAAATCTGCTAAACTTTTTTTCCAACCAGAATATAGACTATCTTGGCCATATTCAAGAGCTTTGAACAAATTTAAATCGCTAAATATTGATATAATCCACACGCATACTCCCTTTACTATGGGCATGTTAGCAGTTTTCTTGGCACAACATTATAAAAAACCTTTAGTGCATACCTATCACACTCTATTCATGGAGTACATCCACTATCTGCCAATCCCCTCAGACTATGCAAAAAACTTTGTTACTTGGGCAAGCAAATCCTTTTGTAACCAAAATCACTTAGTAATAGTACCTTCTAGACATATCAAAGACGAAATTACAGATTACAATGTGCTTTCTCCAATCGAAGTTATTCCTACAGGAATAAATCTCACTGACTACCACAAAACATCAACAGCTAATGCAAAAGAAAAATACAAAATTGATACAAAGAAACACTATTACTTAGTAACAATTTCCAGAATAGCAAAAGAAAAAAATATTTCTTTCCTATTAGATGCTTTTAAAAAACTAAAAGAAAAACACAGCAATTTAAAGTTAATTATGATTGGCGACGGCCCAGAAAGAGAAAAACAAGAAGAAAAAGCCAAAGAACTAGGCATCTTTGATGATATTATTATGACGGGATATATTGAGCGTTCGCTTATCTTCCCGCTTTTGAAACTTTCTAAGATTTTTATCTTTGCTTCCAAAACAGAAACACAAGGGCTAGTTCTCTTAGAGGCAATGTCCATGAAGGTACCATGTGTAGCAATAGATTCTATGGGCGTTTCCGATGTCATGGAAGATAACCAAGGTGGATTCCTGAGTAAAGATGACCTTGAAGAATATACGACCATTGTTTCAAGCCTTATTACTGACCCCAAATTATATGAAGAAAAATGTAAAGACGCTTATAAAAGGGCTACTCATTTATCAGCAAACAAAATGACAAAAAAACTCATAGAAACTTATGAAAAATTACTTGCTAATAAATGAGTTTTAATAACTTTCAATTAAGTTCCAAATGTCCATATTCTTGTCTTAAGTGTACTATAGGAGAAGCTGACCCACTGTCCGCAATTATGAACAAAATCAACTCCTCTTCACAAGGAACTCTCAATTTTTTCTTCAACTTAACAATTGATAACAAGGAGCTACCTAAAATAATACCTGAAATAAAAAAAAGAAAACAAAAGCTAGGTCTTTTTTATAATGGACTAGCTAACGAAGAATACTTAAAGCATCAACCCGAGGTAATTCTGTTCCCCTTTTTTTCTACTAATGAAGAAGGACATGACTTATTTATTGGAAAAAAATCTTTTTACAAAATGATTTCCTTTATGAACCTTTTACCCAAAACTATCAAAAAACCTATTCTTTTTTTTGTTACAAAAGACAATCTAGCAGAAACAACAGATTTAGCTGGACTTCTACTTACCTTTAGAAACAAAATTTTTATGCAACCTTTAAACTTTTACGAAGAAAATGATTTTGATAAAGAAATAATGCTATATTTAAAAAGAATTCAAAATCAAAAAGGCATTTCGCTTCTCCCAGTAGGCAACTATTCTGCTCACTGCTTAAATTGGTCAGAACCAAATAGTGTCATCAATTTAGTATTAAATACAATAAAAAACATCAATTTAAGCCCTAAAAAGAAAAAAGATAAAGAAATAACTTACAAATAGGTTTTGAATATGCTAAAAATATATGTATAATAAAAAGATGATAAGAAAGTTTCAATTATCAATTCTCTTTATCTTACTCTCTTTTGTTTTTTCTTCTGAAATTTGGTTTACAATTGATACAAGCCAAAATGAAGAGATGAAAAAAATATCTCAAGCTTTTTTTCCAAATGATATTATTAGAGTTTTCTATTGGGATAATGGGCTAAAAGAAATGACAAAACTCATAAAAGCTGGACACAAACCAAATGTTCTTTTAACTGGACATACCTTCGTGCCATACATAGCTAACGTTGACTCAAGATTTGATCATGTTGAACCATTATTCTTAGACATTAGAGCCTTATACTTATGGGGTGTGCCCAAAATAATTCCAGTAAGTAGATGGCGAGATGTTCTTTTTTATGCGCAAAGTCACCCGGATTTTATTGCCTTTCCAAAACTCTGGACGTCCAACAAGCTTTATAACTTCTTATCTTTCTTTAATGACCAACTTCCTTTTTGGATAAGCCAAACCCCATTCTCTACTCAAAACATGATATACACTGTAAAACTTATGTATAAACTAATGGATAATTACCCAATGATTTTCAAAGAAAACCCTGAAGAATCTTTTCTAAAAAAAGAAAATAAAGCTATTATTTCAGGAATATGGATGCTCAACCTATTAAGGCAACAAGATGCAGAGTTTTCTGTCTTCGACGTTCCAGCTTCGCAAAATGGTGTTAGAGGATTTAAAGGAGCCTATGTCGGAATCTTCTTTAAAAATGACGAAGAAACCAATGCAATTAAGGACACTCTACGCTCTTATGAATTCCAAGAAAAAACATGGAAAATACTTAACCAACTACCAACAAACCAACAACTTAAAGCACACTTACAAGAAACAGACTCTAAGGTAAATAAACTATATGAAATATCTGAATATTCTCCTTGGGCTACATCTATAGAACCCAAAAAGCTTGAAGAGAGAACAGATGTTCTAAACTTTCTCCTAAAAAACAAAAAAAATTACCAAGACATTGATGAAAAAAATATGAATAAATTTTTTAATAACAGAATTTATTTTAAGTTCATGAAGTTGCTTCACTGAGATGAAATTATCAGAACAAAATAAACAGGACTTACTAGAGTTAGCAAGACTATCACTTATCTCAGAGTTTTACCCAGATGATACCAATCTGGATTTTTTTGACAAAAAACATTTAGGAATCAAACAAGGGGCTTTTGTTACCCTACATAAAAATAATCAACTTCGAGGATGTATTGGAAAAATGACAAGTGATCTGCCACTTTATGTAACTATTGAAGCAATGGCGAAGGAAGCTGCTTTTCATGACCCGAGATTCTCTCCAGTTAGGGAGGATGAGCTACCAGAAATTGAAATCGAGATTAGTGTTCTATCCCCTTTTGAAAAAATTTCCTATGATGCAATAGAAATAGGCAAACATGGACTAATGCTCAAACATGGATACAAATCAGGCGTATTCCTACCCCAAGTTCCGTTGGAACAAAAATGGAATAAAGAAGAATATATAATAAATCTTTTCCAAAAAGCAGATGTGCCTTACAGCGACACAAATCTAAAAGAAGCTAAACTTTTTGGATTTACTGCCTTAGTCTTTGGAGAATAAGGGCCACCTCACCAGCTAAATTTACTTTCAACTTCATCTTTATTGAATATATAGCTACCTCTCCTAACAGAGAGGTTTAGTTATTTAATATTTCGTTATAAAAACATCTTCCCCTTTTTATATTCATAAAAAACCGTAGTTTGTAAACCTCTTTGCCAGGAGAGGTAGTGGCATTATCCTTTTTAACAGACATCAAGAATATTCCACTGGTGAGGTGAAGGTTTTTAATTTAGCAAACTACCAAAAGAAAAAAACAATAAAAATTCTTTCTGTGAGGTTTTAGCAATACCCAACCCTAAACTTATTGGATAAACATTAGAATATTCTCCAAGCATTTCTATAGAAGCACCGTAAGACCAAAAAGGATTTTTCATAAAATCATCTCTACTATCTTGGGCATCAGCCAAATCATAAAAGAAAATTAATCCTGTATGTTTATGATAAAGTCCAAGTAAGGACAACTCATCAACGACAGCGACAGGTAAGCGGTACTCACAAGTTGCTTTGCCTAATATTCCACCTTTAATAGTATCTCTCATATCTAATCCTCTAACGTATAACAACCCTGGTATACCAGAAAGCCTATAAGAAAAATCCTTACTATACGCTCCCAATAATCCTACTTTCACAACATGATTAAAATCAATCCCTGGAAGATAAAGCTGTAAATTATTCATATAGGATGCTCTATTGTTTGTTCGACTAAAATCTAAATTCAACTGATTCACAAACCCTTTTTCGTAAGAGATTGAATGATGATACATTTCAACAGTACGCATTAAATACGCTAAAGAATACAAATTATGTAGCAAATTATCGTTCTCATAATAATCTTTTATCCCTATAAATAAATTCTGGTTAAGTTTATCCTTCCTAATTGGAAACTGAAAACCAGTTAAAAAGTGATCACTACTACCATCCTTAACAGAACTCAAAACAAAATTAGGATAAATAGAACTATTTATATAGTTAATGTTAAAGAGTTTTCCATAGTTTGAAGCATAAAAAGACATATCTAACACATTAAAGGCTAAAGGGTCAGAAAGTAAAGTGGTAAAAGCTACCTCAGAACCATAATTGCTTGCAGAAAAATATGGATATAAATACATCATCTCAAGTGACCAAATATTGTAATCACTTGCTGTCTTAATTGGCTCCTTGTTCTTCTCTGTGACTACAGCAGAACTAAAGGCCTTACTATAAGAATCTTGAGTAATAACAACTTCTTTTGCATTACCACTAACCCATCTATAGGCAGTTGGCTCAGAAAAAGTTATTAATAACTCTCTTTTATTTACAGCCTTATCCATTTTTGCTTTCATTGACACTAAAGCAATTCCTCTAGAAGTATAAGTAGAAAAATAAATAGTGTCGGCGATAACTTGAGGATTATATACGCCGGTTAAAACATTCGTCTTCTGGTATATCTTATTTGTGTTCTCCTCGTACCTAAATAATTGGCTAAGCCCGTCCATTCCAGCTACAAACCATACTTCCTCTCCAACAAAAATTACAGTTTTGATGTCTCCAGACACTAATTCTTTTCTTTTGTCTCCCTGTTGTAATACCAAGGTTTTCTCATTAGCAATTTTCTCTATAAAAGCATATCTGTCACCAGAAAAACTAACAGCTAAAGACTCTAGCGAATCAGTTGAATACAACACATTGCTTTTACCGTTCTCCCTCATAAGAATACTATCTCTACCTAAATGACTTTTAATATACATAAACTTCTTGTCATTTATAGCGATATCTACTATCCCTTCATCAATTAACACTTCTTTTTTATGACTCAATTTCACCAAGGATAATCTGCTCTCATAAATATTTGGTAAAGAAATTCTAGTAAAATAAATTTCTCCGTTACTCAAACCTATTTTTGTATCATACAATAAACTATTCTCGTAGATAGTTTCAGTTTTATCGCCACTTACAACTACAAGCCTTGACGTTCCCTTAAAATCGTTAATTGTCGCATAATATAAGTCTTTGGCGACGAACAACGAGCTCATCACCTCTGAACTTTGACTGCTTAAATAATTCAAAGACTGATCTTCTTTGTTTTTTATCAAATATACATTTTTATAATGATTAATAAAATTAGTATATTCGTCGGCTAATTTAAACCCATACACAGCCAAAAATGCTTGCTCATAAGTCGCATTGATTTGTCCTGCAAAATATCTATAAGACTCAACTAATTTACCTAACCCATGTGTTTCAACTAAATAGTCGACAAACTTTGCCCCAAACAAATATGGAGCACTGCCCATAGGCCAACGAACCATGCTCCGCTGGTAAACCTGAGTTAAGGTTGGAAAGTCCTCATCCTTTGCAAAAGCCATAAACTGCTCTAGAAAAGAAGTATTATATAGTCTACCTCCATTAGATATTTGTTTTTCATTATAAACAGCCATGCCCTCTATCATAAAATACGGATACATCCAGCCCTTAGCGGTTGTCCTCTTCACGAAAGCATAGATACCATCAGTTATGGGAGACATCTGCAAATGCACAATATGCGTTAACTCATGTGTAATTAGATTATGCAAATAGCCCTTAGAAAAAGGACCTATCTGAGATGAGGGGACCTTGGCTGTGTTGATCATTATTGTATTCGCAAAAAAATTAGCATAATCCAGAATTAGATCTGAGCTATCATTAAATAAAATATCCACTTTTTCTCTTACTCTGTAGCCTAACTCAGAGGAAATGTTTTCATAAATATCTTCAACTATCTCATAAGTCTGATCAGCCAAATACCTGGAATTATCATTGAAAATTAATCTGAAATTTTTAGTTTCATATTGATACCATTTTACGTCTGGTCGAAATTCCCCAGCTATTAAAAAAGAAAATAAAAATAAAACACTCAATAAACGAAACATACGTATCCCCATTATATATTACCAACTGACATAAGTAGAGATGAGGAATAAAAGTTTAAAATTTTATTTATAATATAAAAACTTATTAATCGCAGAAAGGAAAGCTTGTGCCGTAGAAACCAAAACATCAGTATCAGAACCACGTCCAGTATACAAGTCGTTGCCTTCTTTTATTCGAACAGTTACTTCGCCTAGAGCATCAGTACCGCCAGTGACTGCGTGAACAATATATTCCTGTAAATTAAATTTGACACCAACCAATTGTTCTATTGCATTATAAATTGCATCAACTGGTCCAGTTCCAATACAAGCATCTTCAAAAATTTCGCCATCTTTGTTAGAAATTCTGACTGTAGCAGTTGGTTTTGTTGTATTCCCAGCAGTTACTTGAACATACTCTAATTTATATTTTTCTTCAAAATGGGTGTTTTCATTAGAGATTAGCGATTCTATATCTTTATCTGTAACTACTTTTTTTTCATCAGCTAAAGCTTTAAATTTAACAAAACCCCTTTCTAGCTGTTCTTCAGTTAAATGAAATCCAAGATCTATAAGTCTTTGCTTAAAAGCATGTCTACCTGAGTGTTTTCCTAAAACTAATTCCTGTTCTCTCAAACCAATAAGTTCAGCACTCATAATTTCATAAGTCATTCTATTTTTTAAAACTCCATCTTGATGAATACCTGACTCATGAAGAAAAGCATTCGCACCAACAATAGCTTTATTCGGCTGTACTTGAACACCAGTGATACTGCTGAGCAGTTTGGAGGTTCTATATATTTCAGTAGTCTTAATATTTGTTTTCTTATTGATAAAAGCTCCCCTTGTATAAATAGCCATCACAATTTCTTCGAGCGAGGCATTCCCTGCTCTCTCACCGATACCATTTATTGCACACTCAACTTGTGTAGCACCATTGATAACCGCTGAGATACTATTAGCCACAGCCATCCCTAGGTCATTGTGACAATGCACGCTTAAATCTACCTTCTCTATGCCTTCGGTGTTTGCTTTAACGTCCTTAATAAGCTCTCCAAACTCATGTGGCAAGGTGTAGCCCACAGTATCTGGAACGTTTATTACAACTGCTCCTGCCTTGATAACTTCTGATAAAATTCTATAGAGAAACTTTCTATCACTTCTACCCGCATCTTCTGCAGAGAATTCAATATCACTACAATATTTTTTGGCATATTTAACTGCCTCAATAGCAATCGCAACTACCTCGTCCTCTCCTTTGTTAAGCTTGTACTTCATGTGAAGAGGAGATGTAGCTAAAAAAACATGTATACGTGGGTTCTTGGCTAATCGAACAGCTTCCCAAGCAGCATCAATGTCTTCTTGCCTTGCTCTGGCAAGACTACAGATTGACGGTCCTTTAACCTCTTTGGCTATAGTCTGAATAGACTCAAAATCACCTTTGGAGGAAATAGCAAATCCTGCTTCGATAATATCAACATTAAGATAGGCAAGTTGTTTAGCCATTTCTAGCTTCTCACCAATTGTCATAGAACAACCCGGAGATTGCTCTCCATCTCTTAATGTTGTATCAAAAATCTTTACTAAATCCATCTAATTTTTCCTTTAATTTTTAATCCAACTCATCATTGAACGCAACTTGCCGCCAACTTGCTCAACAAGCGATCCTTTGGCTTCTGCTCTTAAGGCATTAAGCTTTGGTCTACCTGCTTTGGAGTCAGCAATAAACTCTCTTGCAAATTCGCCCTTTTGGATTCTTGTTAAGGCATCCTTCATGGCTTGTCTAGTAGCATCAGTAACTATCTTTGGACCAACCGTTAAGTCGCCATATTCAGCTGTATTAGAAATGGAATGTCTCATTTTGTCCATTCCACCTTCATACATAAGGTCAACAATAAGTTTAAGCTCATGCAAACACTCAAAATAAGCGATTTCTGGTTGATACCCCGCTTCAACTAAGGTATCAAAACCTGCTTTTACTAAAGCTGTAGTCCCACCACAAAGAACACATTGCTCACCAAAAAGGTCAGTTTCTGTTTCTTCTTTAAAAGTAGTAGCCAAAACGCCTGCTCTTGCAGCACCTATTCCAGAGGCATAAGCCAAGGCAATCTCTTTTGCTTTTCCTGAAGCATCTTGACCTACTGCATAAATTGCTGGAACGCCAAATCCTTCTTGATAAACTCTTCTTACCATATGTCCTGGGCCTTTAGGCGCAACCATAATAACATCGATGTCTTTTGGAGGCACAACAAAACCAAAATGGATATTAAATCCATGAGCAAAAGCTAAGATGTTCCCTGCAACAAGATTAGGAGCTATGGACTCATTATAAATATCCGCAGCTGTTTCATCTGGAACTAACATCATGATAAGGTCTGCTTCTTTGGCTGCTTGATCTGGGGTAAGAACTTTAAGTCCTGCTTCTTTGGCTTTGGCTACTGAAGAAGAATCAGTTCTCAAGCCTATTCTTACATCAAACCCACTATCCTTAAGATTTAATGCATGGGCATGGCCTTGTGAACCATAACCTATAATTGCTATTTTTTTACCTTTTAAAACACTCTTATCAATATCCTTTTCATATAATACTATTGTCATTTTTACTCTTTCTCCTTTCTAATTACCTGTACCGCGCTGAATAGCAACTGTACCTGTTCTAACTATCTCAATTATCCCAAACTTCTTAAGTAGAGATAAAAAGCCTTCATTCTTCTCATAATCACCAGTAATCTCAACTGTCATATTTTTATCAGAAACATCAATGATTTTACCTCTAAAAATATCAACTATTTCAATAACTTCTGACCTATTGTTAGCATTAATACTAACCTTGACTAAAATCATTTCTCTTTCGATATGTTTTGCTGCTGTTAAATCAGTTACTTTATATGTATCAATTAACTTATAAAGCTGTTTGGTGATTTGTTCAATAACTAAATCTTCGCCTGTAACCACTAGCGTTATCCTAGAAAACTCAGGCTTTTCGGTGGTTCCTACTGCAAGACTATCAATATTAAATCCTCTTCTACTAAAAAGACCCGCCACTCTAGCCAAGACACCAGATTTGTTTTCAACTATAACTGATAATACGTGTCTCATTAGATACTACCCCTTTCCCCGATCATTTTGTCAATCGCTCCGCCTGCTGGAACCATAGGAAAAACATTTTCTTCCCTAACAACTCTAATGTCCACTACTACAGGTCCATTATGACTTAACGCTCTTTTTAAAACTTCTCTAACTTCTGCTGGCTTAGTTGCCCTTAAACCTAAAACACCATAAGCTTCAGCTACCTTAACAAAATCAGGTTGCATACCTTCTAGGTTAGTGGAAGAGTACCTTTCTTCAAAAAACAACTCTTGCCATTGTCTAACCATGCCTAACCACTGGTTATTTAAAATAATATTTTTTACAGGTATATTATAATAAGAAACCGTAGAAAGCTCTTGAATATTCATTTGAAAGGAACCGTCTCCCGCAATGTTAATAACTGTTTTACCTGGATTGGCAACTTGAACTCCCATTGCCGCAGGAAAACCAAAACCCATAGTACCTAATCCACCAGAACTAATGAAATGTCTTGGCTGTGTATGATTAAGATATTGAGCAGCCCACATTTGATGAGTACCTACTTCAGTTGTATAAAAGGCATCTCCATTTGTAAGTTCATTTAGAACTTCTAAGACATATTGAGGACTAATAGCATTTTTATCCATCTTATAAGTCAACGGATAATCTAGCTTCAATTTCTCAATTATTTTTAACCAAGGTTCTTTAGCTTCGATACTTTCTTCTTTTAAATAAGCGTTCATCTCTTTAAGAACTTCTTTGGCATCTCCAACAATCGGCAGAACGGTGGCAATACATTTCCCAATCTCAGCCGGATCGATGTCAATATGAATAACTTTGGCATTAGGTGCAAAAGTATCAAGCTTGCCAGTAATTCTATCGTCAAATCTCATCCCGATAGAAATTAAAAGATCGGCTTCTTGAATCGCAAAATTAGAGAAAGCAGTTCCGTGCATACCTGGCATTTGAAGTGAGTAATAATCATTATAAGGATATGCCCCAAGTCCCAACAAAGTACTAGATACTGGCATCTTGGTTAAACTAATAAATTCCCGTAGTTCTTCAGACGCATTAGCAGATATAACACCACCACCTGCTAAAACAACTGGTTGCTTTGCTTCTCTGATCATTTTAATTGCATTCTTTATTTGTCTACTACTACCCTTGGTTGTTGGCTTGTATGAAGGGATGATAATACTCTCTGGGTAATTAAAAATAGCTTTATTAACAGTAACATCCACTGGCAAATCCACAAGAACTGGACCTGGTCTACCTGTTCTGGCTATATAAAAAGCTTTCTTAATTGTTAACGCAAGGTCTTTTACATCTTTAACCAAAAAATTATGTTTGGTGACTGGCATTGTTATACCAATAATATCTGCTTCCTGAAAAGAGTCTGTGCCTATATCCCCAGAACTAACTTGCCCTGTAAATGCGACCATGGGAACGGAATCCATATTGGCAGTCGCAATCCCTGTTACTAAATTAGTTGCACCAGGACCTGAGGTCGCTAAACATACCCCAACTTTTCCTGTTGAACGAGCATAGCCATCAGCAGCATGTGCAGCAGCTTGCTCATGTCTAACTAAATAATGTTTAATATCACTTTTATAAATATCATCATAAATATGAAGCACTTTGCCACCAGGATAGCCAAAGATATCGGTGACTCCTTCTTTTTTCAAACTTTCTAAAAGTATTTTGGAACCTTTCATCTTCTCTGCTGACATAGCGTTTCTCCTCAAATATTTTAATTAATTCTATCACAAATTAGCTAAAAGCTAAAAGATAAAAGCTGAAAGCCTATTTAGTGAAATACTTAAACAATGATTGGACTAGCTTCTCTCTAAATTCGCGTGGTTCTTTAATGAATAAATTATTCTGTTGTATCAAACAACTTTTTGTTTTTTTTTGTGCGCTACCAATTAATTTGTTGCCATTCTCATCAATAAGCTCATATTTAGCTGGATAATCAAGACAGACATCATTGATGCGTTTTTTTTGAAACTCTTTTCTCGCACTTTTGATTAGGCTACAATTTATTCCACAATCTTGCAAAAGGTCAGCATAAACATTGGATAGCTCATAATAAAAACCTAATAGTGATTTTTTAGCAAAAATATCAACTGGAACAAATAAACTCCAAGCTAAATTTTTTCTCTCATGTACTACTAACCCACCACCTGTTGGTCTTCTGACAAACTCATGAGTATTTATATTAAGTTTACCAACCAAAGACTTCACAGTATCTTCTTTTTGATTATAACCAAAGGTTACACAAGTATCCGTCCAAGAATATAAACGCAAAAAAACGTCAGTAGTAATTGCCTTTAAAATAGCTATATCCTTTTGCATATTCTCCGCGGCAGAAAGAACATCATAACCTAAATAATTAAAACTCATAGAAACAATAATATTATTAATTTAGTGATATAGCCACTATCATTCTACCAAAATAAGTTTAGGCAAAAAATTTAGAGCATTCGCGACTTTATTTCTTTGACTGACATTAAGAATAGGTTTACCTTTATTTTTTGCGTTTTCACTAGAAAATGGCCATAATCCCCAACCATCAGAAGCTAAGATAACACCTTTTTGCTCCATAAATTTTTTTTTACCTCTTGCGTTCTGATAATTATGAGAAAAAAATAAGGTAAAATATAAAGCATCTTCTTTTTTAATAGGGGCATTTAAAAAATATTCCATGATTGAAGGTAAATAACCGTGGTAAAAATCCGATTCCATTCCAATAATAATCTCATCATTATAATAAATTCCAACCATTGTTATCTCATCAATACTACCATCGTCATATTCAGCAGATATTGCATCTAACGTCATGTTTCTATAAACAAAGTCAGAGCCGTTATTTTTTATGCTTACAATTTTTTGATTCATATAAACTTATCGAGAATATTAAAAATTAATCCCAAGAAAAGTTAACTAAAGAAAGTTAATTTCGGCTCTTTTACTGCTTTAACTTCGTCTAACCTACCTACTATTCTAGTAATAGGTGCTGACTTAATTTTCTCTGGTGATGTTTTAGCCTCATCAACTATTTCTTGAAAGGCTTGTATAAATCTATCCATAGTCTCTTTGTCCTCTGTTTCTGTTGGCTCTATCATAAGACATTCATGTACTATTAGTGGAAAATATATTGTCGGCGGATGGTAGCCTTTGTCTATTAACGCCTTCGCAATATCCAGTGCTGAAACACCTGTCTCTTTTTTGAGCTTCTCTGCTGAAATAACAAATTCATGCATACATACTCTATCAAAAGGTAAGTCAATTATCGCTTTTATTTTATTCATCATATAATTAGCATTCTCTACTGCCCTCTCACTTGCTTCTTTCAAGCCTTTGCCTCCGTGAAGCAAAAAATAAACATATGCCTTAATGGCGACATTCACGTTTCCGTAGAAACCGTGCATTCTTCCTATTTCAGTTCCAGTTTGATGTTGCCATTTATAACCCTCTTCATCCTTAATAATGATAGGTCCAGGTAAATATGGAACTAGCCTAGAAACAACACCCACTGGGCCAGAACCAGGTCCTCCCCCTCCATGTGGAGTCCCAAAAGTTTTATGTAAATTCAAATGACAAACATCAAACCCCATATCTCCCGGTCTGATTTTACCCATTAAAGCATTGGCGTTTGCACCATCATAATAAAGCAATCCACCATTTTCATGAATCATTTGAGAAATCAATAAAATGTTGTTTTCAAACAAACCTAATGTTGACGGATTAGTCAGCATAAAGGCTGCTACTTTTTCTTTGCTTAACATCTCTTTTAACTTATCAATGTCCACATTTCCCCAATTATCAGAAGGAACTTTCTTAACTCTAAATCCAGCCATAACAGCACTAGCAGGATTCGTTCCGTGAGCAGAATCAGGAATAAGAACTAAATCTCTTTCATCATTGTTAGCATTCAGGTACTCTCTGATTATAAGCAATCCTGTGTGTTCCCCTTGTGCACCCGCAGTCGGTTGCAGTGAGAAACCACTGTATCCAAATAATTCAGATAAATTACGCTCCATCTTATAAAGAAGTTCTAAAACACCCTGACAATCTTGATCATCCTGAAAAGGATGTAACTGTAAAAACCCATTTAACGAAGCAAGTCTTTCTAAAATTTTATAGTTATATTTCATTGTACAAGAACCAAGAGGATACATCCCGCTATCTACGCCAAAATTTAAAGTTGAAAGTTTAGTATAATGTCTAGCAACTTGTAGTTCTGACAAATCAGGAAAACGACAAACCTTTTTTCTTTTTAATTGATCAACAATGTTGATAGCTGATAGCTTATTAGAAGCTGCTACCTTTGCAAAAATCGGCGTATTATCCATGCATAAACTCCTCAATGTACGAAACTAAAAGGTCTATATCTGACTCTTGCATGTAATCATTTACCGTAAGCAAATAACAACCATTCCATTCATCCTTAAGACTACACAAATTTAATCCTCCTAATATTCCCTTTTCTTTCAAAAATAAATTAAGTGCATGAAAATCTACATCTTTTGAATAAATTAAGGTATCCTGAAAAGAAACATTTTTATCAACAATAACACTACCTAATTTGGTTATTTTTTCTTTTAAATATTCTGTTTTCTGATAAATATCCTCAGCTAAGCTTAGCATCCCAGCTTGCCCCAGATGAGACATATAAATTGTTGTTCTAAGTGCCATTAGTCCTTGATTGCTACAGATGTTGGAAGTAGCCTTCTCTCTTCTAATGTGTTGTTCTCTAGCTTGAAAAGTAAGAACAAATCCTTTTCTGCCTTGCGCATCATTCGTTTCACCAACAATTCTACCAGGAATACTTCTAACTAAATTTTGCCTTGTAGTTAAAAACCCTAATGCTGGTCCACCATAAGCTGGATAACTACCTAAGGAAGCAGCCTCGCCACAAACAATATCCGCACCAAACTCACCTGGCGATTTAAAAAGCATTAAAGCCAAAGGATTGGTTACGCAAAAAATAACAGCAATGCCTTTCCTTTTGGCATCTTCAATAAGTGAGGCATGGTCAACAACTTGTCCAAAAAAATTAGGATACATTAAGACTATGGCATCTAGGCTTTCATCAAGCACAATGCCCTTCAGCTCTTCAATATAATTAATATCATTCCCAAAGCCTTTATTGTAAGTATCCAAGACTTGTTTGTAGTTCGGAGAAAGAATCCCCGCAACCATAACCTTAGCCTTGTCTTTGCTAACAACTCTAGCAACCATTTGAACAGCCTCGGCTAAAGAGGTTGCCCCATCATACAAACTAGCGTTGCTTATCTCCATCCCAGTTAACTCTGCCATATAAGTCTGAAACTCAAATATTGCAGTTAGCGTACCTTGGCTTATCTCTGGCTGATAAGGAGTGTATGCCGTGTAGAACTCACTTCTACTGGTTAAATGATCAACTATTGCTGGAACATGCCTATGATAAACACCTGCACCTAAAAAAGATAAATTTTTAGGATAAAGACAATTAGTAGCGGCTAATTTCTCGATTTCAAGTTGTAACTCAGATTCTTTTAGTCCCTGCGGTAAATTAATTTCCGGATTAGTGATGCTTTTTGGTAAATCTTTATATAAATTAATTTTCAGACTACCTAAAGTAACCATTTACTCCTCTTCGCCTAACATCTCTTCATATTCCTCAGAGGAATTAAGGTCGTCTAGCTCAGACTTTTCATACATCTCTATCTTAACTAACCATCCTTCATCATATGGAGAAGAATTAATTAAGGCAGGATCTTCTATAGCTGCATCATTTACTTCTACTATTCTTCCCGAAAGAGGTATGTATATATTGCTCACAGTCTTTACAGACTCCAAAACACCAATCTCGTCCATTTGAGTAAATTCATCATCTACATTTGGAAGCTCAACGAAAACTATGTCGCCTAAAGCATCTTGTGCATAATCGGTAATTCCGATAGTGGCAATATTGCCTTCAACCTTTACCCACTCATGTTCTTCAGAATAATATAAACCATTTATTATCATACTCATCTTCTTAAATCTCCCTTACTATTTTTGAAACTATTTTAGTTTCCTATTTTTAAAATTTCAAGACCAAATTTTACTTATTTATTTTCTTTTTTAAAAATGGTAAATTTATCACTCTACCCTTAAACTCCTTACCCCTTATCACCACTGATATTCCCTCGTTTTCCTTAGGTTTTTTTTCGCTATAAAACATCCCAATCGCCGTGCCAAGAGTTGGAGAAAAAGTACCACTAGTGATTTTCCCATGCCCAAGCACTTCATAACCATCTCTTAAAACACCTTTATCCTCCAAAATACAGCCATAAAGACGTTTATCCTTAGTTGCAGTCACCAATTTAGTTTTACCTAAAAACTCGCCCTTTAACAAACTAACTATCCAGCTATACCCCAGATCATAGGCAGTAATATCTGCAACAATTTCTTTGCCATACAGCGGCAAACCAGCTTCAATTCGCAAAGTATCCCTCGCGCCTAAACCAGCTGGAGTAACGCCCTTGTTAATAATTTTTTGCCATAAAAGAGGTGCCAACTGATTAGAAATAAAAATTTCATAACCTAGTTCACCGGTATAGCCAGTTCTACTCACTGCAATATCTTCACCTTGCCAATTTGTTTTCATAAAATAAAAACTATTTAGAGAAATTTTAACTCCAAGAATTTCTTCCAATATCTGCTGAGACTTAGGACCTTGCAAAGCAAGTATACTTAAATCTTCACGATAATTTAAAGTAATGTCATAATTATTTTCTTTTTTCATCAACTCAAACCATTTTTTAATTTTATCAGCATTACTACTATTGAGGACTAACCTGAAATAACCATCCATTCTGCTAACTATAATATCGTCAAGTATCTGACCTTCTTTATCCAACACCATTGAATACTGAGCCCCATATATTTTTAGCTTAGCAACATCATTAATTGTTACATATTGCAAAAAATCAAAAGCAGAATCGCCTCGCACATCTAACACACACATATGGGAAACATCAAAAACACCAGCTAATTCACGGACAGCTTTATGCTCATGAATAATTCCTGTATACTGAATTGGCATCTCCCAGCCGGCAAAATCTACCATCTTGGCCTTAAGCTTTTTATGCTCTTCGTTTAATGCTGTTTTTTTCATTGCTATTCCCTACTTTCTTCCTCAATAAGGTCAACATCTTCTAAGCTATCAACTGAGAGGCTTTTAGCTGTTTTTGCACCTAATTTTTTAATACCTTCTGCTCTGATAACTAAGCTACCAGTTCCTGTTGATAATTTTTTCATTGCCTCATCATAAGTTCTTTGTGTTGTTAATAGCTGATTACCTAGTTTTTTCAAGTCATCCACAAAATTCACAAATTTGTCATACATATCTCCTGCTCTTTTCGCTATCTCCATGGCATTTTTGTTTTGTTTTTCTTGCCTCCAAATATTATCAATTGTTCTTAATGTTGCAAGTAAAGTAGAAGGACTAACAATGACAATATTTCTTTCAAAAGCTTCATAAAACAAATTATTGTCCTGTTGAACTGCTAAAGCAAAGGCTGGTTCAACTGCAACAAACATTAAAACAAAGTCAGGACTATTGATTTGATATAACTTCTGGTATTGTTTATCGCTTAAGCCCTTGATATGGTTTCTTAAAGAAATAATATGTTCCTTTAAGAATTTTTCTTTCTTATCAGCATCTTCAGCTGAAATATATCTCTCATATGCTGTAAGAGTAACTTTCGAGTCAATTACCATGTGCTTTTTACCAGGAAGATTAATAATTACATCTGGATACCTTTGTTGACCATCTTCTGTTTTAAAAGACTCTTGAACACTAAATTCTACACCTTTTTGAAGACCTGATTTCTCTAGAATCGTTTCTAAAATCATTTCACCCCAATTGCCCTGTGTCTTTGTTTCTCCCTTTAAAGCTGTAGTCAAATTGTGGGCATCTTCTGACATTTTTTTATTTAAATCAGCCAACATTTCAATTTGCTGTTTCAGCCCTGCTCGTTGTCTGTTCTCGTCATCATAAGTATCTTCAACTTTCTTCTGAAAGGATTGAATTTTCTCCTGCAAGGGCTTGAGCAAAACATCAATATTTTCTTTATTTTGAGTAGTAAACTTCTGACTTTTTTCTTCAAATATTTTATTTGCAAGATTAGCAAACTGATCTTGTAGATACTTAAATCTTTCGTCTATTTCTTGTTTTTGTGTCTGAAGTTTCTCAACTAAATTTTTATTTTCTTCTTCTTTTCTTGCAATCTCAGCCTTTAATTTTTGGAAATGTTCAATTGAGTCATCCAGCCTTTTTTGGATAAGCTCTTTTTCTTCTCTGCAAGTTTTCTGGAGGTCTTCTTTTTCTAATTTATAAACTTTAAGTCCAGCTATTTCTTCCTTTAAGGAACTATTCGAATTAAGCATTTTCCCAAGCAAATATCCGATTGCAACACCTAATCCCACACCAATAAATAAAAAAATGAATAGGTTAAGCATAAAGTCTCCTTATTAAGTTATGAACTCAATCGTACCTCAGCTTCAAGTTTTTGTCATTTATGATATGAGGTATTTTGGAGGAGGCGGTCAGAATCGAACTGACGATAGAGGTTTTGCAGACCTCGGCCTTACCACTTGGCTACGCCTCCAGAACTTAGTTAACTTAAAAGACCAGCCTTACTCCCGAAAGTATTGAAATCTTTGATTTCATAAACTTTCGAGGATCCTAGAAAAATTATGTCTCGCATTCTGCGAAGACTGATTTCTCGGAACACTTGGCTACGCCTCCAGAATAAACAGACCATAAGTATAATAGAAAAACACAAAAAGGTTAAGCAGATTGTTTTGCCGATTGTTTGCTTTTGATTAGCTTAAACTTTGTGAAACCTAATTTCTTGGCTAACTTAACAAGTGATGGTTGTTCTTTGGTATAACAAAGCACATTGCCCTTATTGGCTGAACTAAGTCCTATTTTTTTTAATTTCTTATAAGCACTTGTTGCAACATACAAGGCTGGGTCTATTGTCTTAAAATTAGGATATAGCTCATGGACTGTTTCATCAATATGAGGATAATGTGAACAACCATAAAGCAAGTGATCCATAATTTCATAAGGTTCAAGATATTTTGGTAAAATTGCTTTAACGCCTTCCATATCACCTGACTCAATTAAAGGAACCAATTCTGGTGTAGCTTGCTGAAAAACCTTAATCTTGGGATTATACTTAGAAAGAATCTTTAAGTAGGACTCTGAATTTACTGTTGCTTGCGTCGCAATAATTCCAACCCTAGTCCCTTCCTCAAGCTCTTGAGCAAAACGAAGTCCATCATTCAACATATCCACAAAGGGTACATCATACTTATTGCTATTGTGATCTATGGCTAAGGCGGAAGAAGTATTACAAGCAATAACAATCATCTTAACTTTTTTGCTCAAAAAATATTTGATAATTCTATCGTTAATTGCCAAGATTTGAGGGATTGTTTTATCGCCAAAGGGGCTGTTTAAGTTATCAGCAAAATAAATAAAATTCTCTTTAGGCATTAGCTTGGCTAAATGAGAATAAACAGTAAAGCCTCCGATACCAGAATCAAAAACCCCAATAGGGGCATTATTTGCCTTTATAATAAGCCACCACTCCCTTTGCAACAGCACTGGCTATCTTATCTCTGTTTTCTGGTTTTAACAACATTTCATATTCATTTTTATTTGTGATAAAACAAGGCTCAATTAAAATTGCAGGCATTTTCGTATGGAACAACACAAAAAACCTTGCTTGTCGTAGTCCAATGTCCCTTAAACCCAAGGCTGAAACCATCTCTCGTTGCACATGTCTCGCTATAGGCAAACTAGTGGCACTATAATAATAAGTTGATATACCTCCAATATACTCACTATGGAAGGCATTAAAGTGAACACTGATAAAAAGATCAGCGTCATTTCTATTCGCAAACTGGGTTCTTCCAGATAATGACATGGATGCATCCTTCTGTAGAGGCATTAAAACTGTTGCACCATAAGAAGTAAGGATATCTTTAATTCTTTGTGATGTATCTAAAGTAAACCATTTTTCATATCTACCACCAAAGCCTATTGCTCCAACATCACCGCCACCATGACCTGCCTCAACTACTATTTTCTTGCCAGAAAGAATTTTTAAAGACACGGGTGTTTCCCTAGGAGCAACTACTTGCTTCTTTTCATAAACAACTTTACCTTTACTGTTGTCAATCCTGATATCTATTTTATCCCCTGATTGTTCAATTTTTAACTGCGGTGGTGACTTAAAATAAATACTCATTCGCGAAGCAACTGGATCCCATGAATATTGGCTGCCAACTATTTTTTCTAGAAAAGGATCATTAAAATAATAAACACCTTTTGCGCCATAAGAAGCATCGGGTATATCAATTTCTAAGATATTTTCTTTTTGTTCCCAGCTGATTTTTCCCATATCCACACCCAAAATACTCAAGAGATTATACTTATCAAAAGTCTGATACCAAACCTTATCTATGCTTCCCGAACGTAAAACAGACACCCTTGTTCCATCATCCGAAATAGACATACCGTAATTCATCGGTTTGTTAACTTGAATAACAATGCGAACTGTTTCCTCATCAAACTGCCCAGCCTTAATAAGCTGAATATTGCTACCATCAACCTTGATACTTGTGTTGCTAACATCTAAAACAGCATTAGGAATATCTAAAATTATTCTATTGGGTTTATTCAATTCAAAAAGATTTCGAGGCTCAATTTCAACAAAAGAACTAATAAAAACACTGTCTCCATTTGTTGTCTTTTTAAATGAAATATCATTAACAATTGGGTTCACAAACAGTGTGTGAATTCGATAGTCCCATCTAAGCCCAAACCCTAGCCTTTTTGCTAATTGTTGTAATGGTACATAAACAGTCTTATTAATAATATATACTTTGACCAACGTATCTGTTTCCGGCTTATCTCCGTATTTAATTAACAAGTTACCTGAATCAGAAACATTATAACTAAACCCAAAATGTAACAAAACATTTTCAGCTGGAACCAAATAATTACCATCTTTATAAATAGCCTGTCCTGTAAGCGTCGTCTTCTTTCCCTTCACGCTCAAAATGATGTTTCTAACGCCCTCAAAAGAAGGAATCCACACAGCCCTATCGCTAACCTTATCAGTGTTTATAGTGTCAATATCTTCGGGCATTATCTGCTCTTTAATAGGTAAAACTTTTTCTATTTTCTTTTCACTTATAATAATTTCATTATCCGCTGTTCTACTTAAAAAAAGTGGTTTTGTGGATCTAATGCTTAACTTAGCCAAGTCTGGTTTAGTGGTAATTTGCCCAATAATAATTTGATTTGAAAAAGAATTAGACAAGGTTTTTCTCGGAAAAGAAAGAACCGTTGCCTTGAGGTCAAGAGAGTAATAATCTCCACTTTTTTTTAGCTCTAATTCGTCTCCATCAATACTTGAGGCATATTTAAGTTTAATAGTATCTTGTGTGGTACTTACATCAACCAATCGTTTAGAAACATAATAATTATTGCCTGTTCTGTTCATCGTATATCCTAAGTACCAAGCATAATATCCTAATGGAACATACCACTCCTGATACACTGGGAAACTTTTGTCTGACATATGATATTTGACATCCCCAATCATGACTTGATCATGAGCTGTTAAAAAAGAAACAGTTTGGTAATCACCGTCACTAACTAATAAAAAACTACCCTCTTTTTTATAGGAGAATCCTACCTTCTCAGAAAATTCTTTTAAGGGAATACATAATCTATTATTGTTTATATAAAAAGAAGACTTAAGATTTATTTTTTTACTATTAAAAAAAACGCTTGCATCATTTTGCGTATAATAAGCCCAACCATTAGAAAACAACAAAAATAAAATTATTAGTTTTATTTTCCTTAGCATCAACTAAATTTTTTCCTTAAATATATTCTAGAGATATGAATCAAAAACGCTAAGGATAGTAGATAAAAAACCATTACATTATTGTTAATAAAAAGTGTTATTAAAGCACATACCGCCAAAAATGCTGATTCAATATGAATAACAACAACAGTCTGTTTATGTGTAAATCCTCTTTTCATTATCCTATGATGAAAATGCTCTCTATCTGCACGGAAAATATGTTGGTTCCTTTTTACCCTTCTAAGAATAGCAGAAAAAACATCATAAATAGGAATACCTAGTAGAATTAAAGGAATACCACAGGCCATCACCTTAGGTTGATTCCAACAGATAAGTATTGAAAAAACAGCGAGGTTATAACCTAATAATAAACTCCCTGTATCGCCCATAAAAACTCTAGCTGGATTAAGATTATACTTCAAAAAGCCAAAAACAACCGACAATAAAGCTACTCCAACAAAAAGCATCTCTGTCTCTTTCCAATAAAACGCACACACGCATAGGGCCATTCCTGCTATAGCAGTTATCCCTCCAGCCAACCCATCAAGGCCATCAATTAAATTAATAGCGTTCATAATTCCAATTATCCAGATAACAGTAATGGGAATTGAGAACATACCTAAATTTAATGTAGTTCCTAAAAGTAAATATATTTCGTTGATAGATATACCAAAGCCAACAAAGTGCATGGAAGTCATTAAGGCAACTAACAATTGGAATAGCAACTTATACATAGGCCGAATATTGAAAAGGTCGTCTAAAAATCCAAAAAAAGAAATAAGCAAAGAACAGACCGCAATTGGAAACACAATTTTATAGTCAAAAAGTACTCCAATTAAAGCCAACATAAAAAAATAAACAACAAACATCACCATACCGCCAACGCGTGGTTTACTGTATTTATGTATCTTTCTGTCACCAGGAGCATCTAGAATTCTTAACTTGATTGCTTTTTTGATAGCCACAGGCATAATAACAATAGTTAAGGTGTAACCTAGAAGAGCAAT
The DNA here is from genome assembly GCA_028706105.1 of Candidatus Margulisiibacteriota bacterium. NCBI lineage: Bacteria > Bacillati > Candidatus Margulisiibacteriota > Candidatus Margulisiibacteriota bacterium. The sequence continues at coordinate 8,658 of JAQWCF010000005.1, read as the reverse complement.
TCCCATTAGTGATGTAACAAATAAAACTATAGAACCACTGAGGTTAACCAATTTTTGTTCTCCTTATACCAATCTATCGTCAAGCTAAGACCTTCTTCAAAACTTATACTTGGCTTCCACCCTAATAGTTTCTCGGCTTTACTAATATCTGCACTAGTTTCTAATAAGTCCGCTTTATGGAAAGGTTTATTGATTACTATAGCTTTCTTACCCAACAAACTTTCGATCATTTTTATCACTTTATTCATTGTAATAGGTTCTTGCCCTCCACCTAGGTTAAGAATCTCATAACCAACCTTCTTCTCTGTAGCAAGTACGGTTCCCCTTGCAATATCCTCAACATAAGTAAAATCACGACTCTGTGTGCCATCCCCAAACAACTCAATAGGAGTTCCTTCATCTACCCATTTAATAAACCTAAAAATACTCATATCAGGTCTACCAGCTGGACCAAAAACAGTAAAATACCTGACAATAGAAATGTCTAAATTATATAAATGTTTGTACGAATAACACATTACCTCGGCTGCTTTTTTGGATGCTGCATATGGGGAAATGGGCTCATTAACAGCTAAGTCCTCAGTAAAAGGCATTTGTTGACCAGCGTATAGAGAAGAAGTAGAAGCCAAAACCATTTTATTGACACCAAACTCTTTCATTAATTCTAAGAGGTTTAAGGTGCCCATGGCATTAGTACTAAGATAAACAAAAGGATTGGTCATACTATAACGAACACCTGCTCTAGCAGCAAGATTTACTACTGCATCAAACTGATATTGTTGAAATAAACTTTCTAAAAATTGCCTATCTTCGATATCTCCTTTATAGAAAGTAAATCCTTTCGTTTTATTCAGTTCAGTTAAACGGTAATTTTTTAGTTTAACATCATAGTAATCGTTAAGATTATCTACACCAACAACGCTAATGCCTTTGTCTAAAAAAACTTTCGCAGTTCTGGATGCAATAAACCCGGCAACGCCAGTTAATAAAACTGTTTTCATACGCTAAGTATACCTATAAACAATGCTATAGAAAAGAGGCTAAAACTTTTAGCTCTTCTGCTGAATATAGCTCTTTAGAAAGATATATTTTTTTAAGAGAAGGCAAGGAAAAGACTATTTCTGATAAACCACTGACATAAAAGCCTCTGATTTTTAAAACTTGTAGACCTAAGCACTGATCAAGACCGTTTATGGAATGTAATTTGTAATCTTCTAAATCTAATTCTTTAAGTAACAATAAATCAGAAGAAAAAAGTCCTCTTCCTGAAATTTCTAATTGATGCTTAATAATACAGGTTACCAATGGATCATCAAATATGACAAATTGTGCTCTTGGCCTCACATAACATTCTGGGCAAATATCAGTAATACATCTTTTCTTTTCATCAAGCTTATAACCTAAATCATCAAAACTCGCAAAAGAGTATATCCAGAAATTATTATTTATAGCTTCTTTGATAAACGCGTACCGATAATATCCTCTACCTTTATCTCCCAAAATAATCATAACCTTTTCCTGAGACTCAAGTGTAAACACGAAGTTGTTATCTAAATATTTATTACGAATATCTAGTGACAATAAGTCTACTCCTTTTTTAACCATAACCCATGCCGACTTAAAAATATTACTATTATTTGTATCAAGAAAAGCTTTATTCTCCTTAATAATAGTTATATCCAGAAACTGCCCCTTACTATCAACAAAAAATCTATTATTAACAAACATTTCAATATCTTTATTTTTTATAATTAATAAATTCCACCCAGGATAGAGATCAACACATTCTGTGTCAGAGTAAATAACAGGAAAAGAACCTTTTTCTGCATCGGCAATCCATCCACGAAAACCCTTACCATAAGGAATAACGTCTATTCGCTTATCATTCTGAATAAAACTGTTTACGCCCTCGTTAAACTTAGCACGAACTAATACAGAAATATCAAATACAAAGGGAATAATATCTTCAATGATTCTAACTGCTGGATAATAAATTTTTTTTTGTAGCTCAGTGTTTGTTATAGTTTCTATCATAATTGTTCTCCTTTTAAGTATTTGTAATAAATTTTCGAATGATTTAATTCAATATTTCATTCAATATTATTCAAACATTTAAAGGATTATTCAAAACTTGAATTAAATGCTATCTAAGTATTGTCATTACAGTCTTTTTGATGATTTCTTCTGCTCCATCATTTACTCGAAGAACTGCAATATAGCTATCATTTGCTAACTCGCTACCATTCTCATGCTTCAAGTTATAAGGAATTATTTCATATTTACCACTCGCAACATTTCTTTCCTCTTGCCATAATTTCATCCCAGCCAAGTTATAAATTTCTAGCTTAACTTTTGCGTTTTTATTGGAATCGAAACCAAACTCCGTACCACTACCAACAACAGGATTAGGATAATTTAAAAAACTAGCTACTTCCAAACTATCAATTGTTAAACCTTCTTGAGCTAAAACTGTAGAATCACTTTCTGAAAAAAGTATATTAGAAATTTTGCCCTGACCTGTATATTTATCCCAACCAGGATATGGTTTAACGTTTCCTAGCGGATACATAACATCATTAGAATAATGTCTAACCACTTCATTAACACTCAAATCAGAAAGATTATTTATATTGGCAATAGTGCCAGCGATATAGGCTGAAGAAATGCTAGTTCCACTCACCTGCTGCGACGCCCCTCCGACTCCAATGCATCCCACTCTTTCTCCAATACAAGAAAGCTTAATATGGTCACCATAGTTACTAAAATATGATAGCCTATCATAATCATCCAAAGAAGAAACAGCAATTACACCTGCATAACCAGAGGGATACATCACTATCTCCTGGCCATTGTTACCCGCTGCGGCAACAACTATTACCCCGTGATCCAAAGCATATTGCACGGCTATTTGAAGAGTTTCAGACGAATACTGATACCCGAAGCTACAGTTGATAACATTTGCCCCTCTTTGAACCGCATAAATAATAGCATTAGCTATTAAGAACTGTGACGAACAGCCACTGCTATCAAATGCCTTTATAGGAACTATCTTTACATTCCCTTTGCTTTGAATTGCTATCGTACTAAACATGGATGTTCCATGCCCATGATCATCTAATACATTTCCATTATTCTCAAGGATATTTACTCCATAATAATCATCAATAAACCCATTATGGTCATCGTCTAGACCATTACCTGGTATTTCCTTGGTATTTATCAAACAATATTCCGTTAACTCCCTATTATTAGTATCTAATCCCGTATCAATAACAGCAACTACTATGTTCGCGGGATTTTTGGCTGTCACCAGAGTTCCAGCACTATCAACAATTGTAGCCAAGGAAACAAAACCAAAAAGCTCAACAGGAAGATCTTCTTCCTCATACTCAGACACAGCAAGAGCAGACATTCTGGTGCCCTTTTTCAGGTTGTCTTTATTGGTTTGAATTTGAAATTCTTTATTGTCTTTTGTGAAATACACCGAACCATTTTTTTTGATAATCTTAATCGTACCTGTAGTTTCAACAGCAAATAAAGAACAAACAACCAACAATAAAAATATTTTCTTCACTTCTAAGCTCCTCCTATAAATTTAAGGTCATAAAAAATTGACTGTTTGTGCCCGCAACTTCACTTAATTCTTGTCTTATCCCTATCTCAAAAATTCCCAAATCTATTCCACAAGAAACGGCACCAGCTAATTTTTCTGTAAGCAACATCTTAGACTCAATTGAAACAACCCCAAAAAAATCTAAACCTAATTTTACGTAATCATCGTTCAAGTCTGACCCAACATAAGAAACATATCCAAAGGGTAATTGCTGTACCAACTGATAAGAAATGTTAGTTGGTAATTGATCAACTGTGCCATTCTCCCATTCTTGAACTGTACTATTGATGTCATTGAATGTTGCACCAATTATGGTTCCACCCATCTTGATCATGACGCCAGCATCAAAACCATAACCGGTCATTGTTTGATCTAAGACTTTTTGTTGATATGCTTTGGCATTAACGCCATAATAAATTGGTAGCTTAGGGATTTTTTGACTGACAGTTAGCATGGCTGCTGCTTTTTCATGATTAAAAGTATCTTGCACAAAAAAAGTACCATTAGAAGATTTGTCTGTCCTGTTTATTCCACTAATAACATCATGCTTCACTGTTAAACCTAAATTAAAAAAATACCCTGGAATAGTTAAATTAGCAAATTGAGACTTGGATTGACCATCCATTGACCCGTATTGCAAAAAAGTAAGAGAATGATCCATTACTCTGTTCACAGCAGGTTGTTCTAAATAGCTTAAGCCTGCTAATTTATTGACTAAATGAACATCTTTTAGATAATCATATGTTATCTGTGCTGAATTGGAAAAAGTTAAAAGGAAAAAGCATAAAATAATGTTTTTAAAAATGCATCCATGCGACAAAATTAAATCCCCCCTTTTTTGTTACATAGAAACCTATGCCCCAAAAAAGTGGATTCTAAACATGCATTTTTATACTTATACTAAATTATCGGTGTTTTGAGGTTTAAATTGTACCTATTTTTTATGATATGTCTGAAAGCCAACGAATATATGGGATTCGAAACAAAGGCTATTTATTCTTTTTCTTACTATTCTATCAAATGCTATTTTGGCATAGATGTTTTAATAAAATAATAACCCCAGACTTTTGTCTGGGGTTATTCAAATAAGCTTAAGCCTTCACTGATTGTTTAGACTTCAACAATCCAACATTTACGTCTATTTTAGTTTTTTTTTGCTCTTGATTGCTGCTTGCGCTGCTGCTAATCTTGCGATTGGCACTCTGAATGGAGAACAAGAAACATAACTTAAGCCTGCATTATGGAAAAACTCTATTGATTTTGGATCTCCACCATGCTCACCACAAACACCAATTTTTAATGTTGGGTTTGTCTTTCTTCCACGTTCAACACCATACTGCACTAACATACCAACACCTTCTTGGTCTATTGATTGGAAAGGATCATCTGGCAGAATCTGTCTTTCTACGTATTCTGGCAAGAAAACACCGGCATCATCACGAGAAAAACCTAAGGTCATCTGAGTCAGATCATTGGTTCCAAAAGAGAAAAATTCTGCATGCTCAGCAATTTGGTCAGCAATTAATGTTGCTCTTGGAATCTCAATCATTGTGCCAACTTTGTAATCCAATTTGATATTTGCTTTAGAAATAATCTCATCAGCTATTTTAACTGCATTGGCTTTTAGAATCTTAAATTCAGGAAGCATGCCCACAAGTGGAATCATTATCTCAGGAATAACCTTTTTCCCTGCTTTGGCTACTTCAACGGCAGCCGTAATAATAGCTTCAACTTGCATATCATAAATTTCTGGATACGTGATACCTAAACGACATCCTCTATGACCAAGCATAGGGTTAAACTCATGTAATTGGTCTACTCTTATTTTTACAGCTTCAGCAGAAATACCCATTTCTTTGGCCATATCAGCTTGTGCTTCTGGTGTATGAGGAACAAATTCGTGGAGAGGCGGATCTAGTAATCTGATTGTAACTGCTAAGCCGTCCATCACTTCGAAGATGCCCTTAAAATCACCTTTTTGTATTGGAAGAAGTTTAGCAAGTGCCGCTTTTCTTCCTTCTAAATCTTCAGATAGAATCATTTCTCTTACAGCTTTAATTCTATCGCCTTCGAAAAACATATGCTCTGTACGACAAAGCCCTATACCTTCTGCACCGAAATCTCTGGCAACTTTAGCATCATGAGGTGTATCAGCGTTTGTTCTGATATTTAATGTTCTAAATTCATCAGTCCATCCCATAAGAACACCAAAATCTCCTGATAAAGTTGGAGTTGTTAATTCAACTTTACCAGCAACAACTTCACCCGTAGTACCATTAAGAGTAATAAAATCATTTGGTCCATATTTCTTGCCTGCAATTGTAACTGTCTGAGCTTTTTCATTAATATCAATAGCTGCACAACCTGCAACACATGGCTTGCCCATTCCTCTAGCAACAACAGCTGCATGAGAAGTCATACCGCCTCTTGCTGTTAGAATACCTTCTGCTGCATCCATACCACCAATATCTTCTGGTGAAGTTTCTTGTCTTACAAGAATTACTTGTTCACCTTTAGCTTTTCTTTCTTCTGCATCTTCTGCTGTAAATGAACATTTACCAACAGCAGCACCTGGTGAGGCGGGTAGTCCTTTGGCAATAACCGTTAGCTTTGCATTGGGACTAATATTTGGGTGAAGCAACATATCTAATTGTGTAGGAGCTACTCTATTAAGAGCAGTTTCTTTATCAATAAGACCTTCCTTGAACATTTCAACAGCGCATCTTACTGCTGCTGCTGCGGTTCTCTTACCACTTCTTGTTTGAAGCATATAAAGGACACCTTCTTGGATAGTAAACTCCATATCTTGCATATCTTTATAATGTTTTTCTAACTTCTTATAAATATCTACTAGTTGCTTATAGCAAACTGGCATTATTTTTTCTAATTCAGAAATTTCTTGTGGAGTTCTGATACCCGCCACAACGTCTTCACCTTGTGCGTTCATTAAAAACTCACCGTAGAATAAGTTTTCACCTGTTGATGGATTACGCGTAAAAGCAACACCGGTACCAGAAGTCTCACCCATGTTACCAAAGACCATTGCTTGTACGTTAACTGCTGTTCCCCAACTATCGTCAATATTATTCATTTTTCTATATTTAACTGCTCTTGGAACTTCCCATGAACTAAATACAGCAGCAACAGCCATCTTTAGTTGCTCAAAGCCATCATCTGGAAAAGCTTTTCCAGCATGTTCCTTAACTACAACTTTATACTGCTCAACTAATTCTTTAAGATCTGCTGCAGAAAGATCTGTATCATTCTCAACTCCACGAGCTTTTTTCATTGCTGTGATTTTTTCTTCAAAATACTCATGATGAACATCCATAACAACATCACCATACATATTGATAAATCTTCTATATGAATCATAAGCAAATCTTTCATTACCAGACTTTGCCACAAGACCTTTGATTGTAGTATCGTTAAGACCTAAGTTAAGCACTGTGTCCATCATCCCTGGCATAGAAACTCTAGCACCGGATCTGACTGAAAAAAGTAAAGGATTTTCAGCATCATTAAACTTCATCCCCATTGCTTTTTCTGTTTTGACAATGTTTTCCTTTATTTCAGCTAAAAGCTCATCAGAAAGCTTTCTGCCGTTTTTATAATAGTCTAAACACATTTCTGTTGAAATAGTAAAACCAGCAGGTACTGGTACTCCTAAATTTGTCATTTCCGCAAGGTTAGCACCTTTGCCACCTAATAGGTTTCTCATTGAGGCATCTGCCTCGCCTTTCCCACTACCGAAAAAATATATATTCTTTGCCATTAACTAACCTCCTAATTTATTCAGGGCCTGTCTTATATTCGGTCGCCCTGTGACCAAGCGTTATTATATACTCTTCTAGCTAATCCTACAAAGGGATAGTTACTATTAATTCAAATATGCTAGAATCAGCACCTATGAGAGCATATATAGACTGTATCCCCTGCATCATGCATAACATTATTGCCACGCTTAATGGCCACATTGAAAGTCCAGCTGAACGAGAAGAAGCTTTCCGTAAAATCCTGAAAGAATTACATGAAAATGATTTCTCCAAACTTAGCCCACCAGTACTCACGGATAACCTTCATAAAATTATGCATACTTACCTTAAGGGCAGAGATATATTTAAAGACATAAAAAAAGAGTGTAATGATGAGGCTTTAGAAATATATGAACACGCAGTAGCTCTCTACAATGAATCAGAAAACAAACTTAAGACTGCCATAAAAATAGCAATAGCCGGAAATTTAATTGATTATGGTGCATTGAAGAACTTTAACATCGAAAATATTCTAAATGATTATGCACATCGTGATTTTGCCATCAACGATTTTGCTGCCCTGGAAGTAGAAGTAAATAAAGCTAACTCTATCTTATATATAGGAGACAATACTGGTGAAATTGTTCTAGACCGACTACTGATAAAACACCTTATCTCTCTGGGTAAGAAAGTTACTTTCACAGTCAAAAGCGCACCAATACTTAATGATGCTCTCTTGGAAGATGCTCAGTATGTTGGGATGGACAAAATAACTGAAGTTATTGAAAGTGGTTGTTCAACAGCTGGCACTACTCTTGCTGGAGCAAATGAACTATTTTTAAAGAAACTAAATGAAGCAGATTTGATAATATCTAAAGGACAAGGTAACTTTGAGACACTTACCGAAGAAGCGATAACCAAACCTTTGTTTCATTTATTTCTTTGTAAATGTGAGCTGATTGCTCAAACTTTTAAGACAAATAAATTTGATTTGATGCTGTTGAATAATAGCAACTACTCAAGATACTTTTAAACACTCTCCCTAACCCTCTACTTCGACAAGCTCTGCACAAGTCTCAAGAGAGGGAACGACACTTCCGTCCGCCTAAGGCGGACACCTTCCCTGCCTCACCAACGCAATAATCATATATCTTTCAATAAACAGGTAATGTCCAGAAATGTTTGCAATTTCATCGTAAACTCCATATACCTTAAGCAGCAATTTCTGACAAAATATTAAATTGTTCTTTAAATTGCCTAACTACTTCTTCTAAGAAGTCAGGATTTATA
>JAQWCF010000004.1 GCA_028706105.1 Candidatus Margulisiibacteriota bacterium | reverse complement strand
ATAATAACTTTAGATTGCTTTAAAAAATATTTCAAAGCAACTTCATCAAAGGGCTTGATAAACCGAACATTTACTAAGTTTATATTAAATTTATTTTCTTTAATTACTTCATAAATAGGAGTAATCATTGAACCACAAGCAAAAACCGTTACTTTAGCTTTTTTATCCTCAACCACAATTTCTGCTTTGCCCATTTCTATAATATTCTCTTTAAATACCGTATCAGGAAGATCGCCTTTGGGGTATCTAATAGAAACCGGTCCATTATGCTCCACTGCAAATTCTAACATTAATTCTAATTCCTTATGGTCTTTAGGTGCAAGAACTGTCATATTAGGAATCATCCTCATAAAATTAATATCAAATACTCCATGATGCGTTGGACCATCTTCACCTACCAACCCAGCTCTATCCATTACTAGGACAACAGGCAGGTTCTGAAGTGCAATATCATGAATAATCTGGTCAAAGGAACGTTGCATAAATGTAGAGTAAATCGCTACAACTGGCTTCATCCCTTGAGAAGCAAGTCCAGCAGCAAAAGTTACTGCATGCTCTTCGCTCATTCCCACATCCACGAATCTGTCAGGGAACTTCTTTCTAAACTTACAGAGCCCTGTACCTTCTTCCATAGCAGCAGTTATTGCCACTATTTTTTTATTTTTCTGAGCCAGCTTAACTAACTTCTCACCAAAAACTTTTGTATATGATAGCTTATTCTTTTTTTCTAATGGTTCCCCTGTTACTGGATTAAACTTCCCTAATCCATGGAACCTTGTTGGGTTTTCTTCTGCTGGAGGATAACCATAACCTTTTTTACTCAAAACATGAATAATCACTGGTTCTGGAGCTTGTTTTGCATAATTTATTGCTCCCATCATGTGAGGGATATTATGTCCATCAATAGGTCCAAGGTACCTAAACCCTAGCTCTTCATAAATTACTCCTATTTTTTTATAATTTATTAAAAGATGCTTTGTTCTTGTTATTAATTTATCAATGGAAACTGCTAAAGGCTCCCCTTTAGGCAATAACTTAATAATGCTTTCCGCCTTTTTTTTGAATCCTCTATACAGCATGTTATACCTAAGTGAAGTTATATGGTCTGAAACAACTCCCACAGATTCGGAAATGGACATTTCATTATCATTTAAAATGACAATAAAAGGGCCTTTCACGGAATGAACATTGTTGATAGCTTCAAAAGCCTCTCCAGAAGAAATTGAGGCGTCACCTATAACTGATAACACGCAAAACTTATCACCAGAAAGATCTCTAGCTTTGGCAACTCCTAAAGCAGCAGAAATAGAAGTAGCAGCATGACCAGTACCAAAAATATCATGTTCAGATTCTGTTCTTTTAGGGAACCCACTTATTCCGTTGGTTTGTCTAATTGTCTCAAATTTAGCAAGTCTTCCGGTAAGCAGTTTATGAGTATACGACTGATGTCCTACATCCCAAATTATCTTATCTTTGGGACTATCTAATGAGGCATGGATCGCAACTGTTAACTCCACCACACCTAAGTTTGGAGACAAATGCCCACCATTTTCCGCAACGACATTTATTATTTTGGCACGACACTCATTAGCTACAGAATAAAGCTCTGGTTCTGTGAGATTTTTAAGCCCACTTGGCAAATCTAATTTTTCTAAAAGACTCACTAATTATTCCTCTTATATACTATCTTGGCAAAATCCATTAAAACATTTTTTATTCTTTCTTCTAAGACGTCCAAAGAACCAATCATCTCCTCGTAAATATTCTTCGCATATTTTTTTGCTCCAGCTAAACCCATTAAAGAAACGTAAGTAGCTTTGTTATTATCTTTATCCGAACCGATTGGCTTTCCAAGTGTTTCTTGATCTGATGTTTCATCTAAAATATCATCAATAACCTGGAAAAGTAACCCAAGTGTATCAGCATACTCTACCAACGAAAAAACACCGGGGAGGTCATCTTTCCCAGTGCATAAAATCAAAGGACAAATAAATGAAGCCCTAATAAATCTTCCTGTTTTAAGTTCATGAATTTTTCTTAGCTTGCCAATATCACAACAGATATCCTTTGAGCTTTTTATATCCATAACTTGTCCGCCCACCATACCCTGGGAACCTAAAGCGCTACTCAAATACCCAACTACTTTAACAACATTTTGAGCATCGAAGCCATTACCCATAAGTCCATCGGCGATTATTCCATAGGCTTTAGTCACAAGAAAATCTCCTGCTAAAATTGCGATATCTTCACCATAAACTTTATGGTTAGACAGCTTTCCTCTTCTGAAATCATCATCATCCATTGCAGGCAAATCATCATGAATTAAGGAATAGGCATGAATCATTTCAACTGCCGCGGCTAAAGGTAAAAATTTTTCAGTGTCATCGTACAGTGAGCCAATTGCAAGAACAATAGCTCCCCTCATCCTTTTTCCGCCAGCCATAACGCTATATCTTGCTGACTCAATAATAAGGTCAATGTCGCTATCTTTATTAGTTAGAGCATCCATCAAATACTCTTCTATCATTTTTTTATACTGATTAAAATAAGGTGGGATATTCATTTTCTTCTATTGATTCTATTGTAACGCTACCATCTTTTTTATGAACAAGTTTTTGTATACGTGTTTCTGCGCTTTTTAATTCTTTCTCACATTCCTCGATGTGTTTCATGCCTGTTTCGTATTTCACAACAGCCTCATCAAGAGATATTTCTGAATCTAACTCTCGAACAGTCTTCTCTATTTCTTTGATTTTATCTTCGAATTTCATCACTCTTTGTTCTTTCATCTTGAGCTAATTATAGCACTCAGTTAACTAGTTGTAGAGAAAGTAAAACTAGATAGTTCAATCATCTTTATAAGGGCTTCAGTAGCTCTTATGATCCCTTCGTCTCCTCACAAATTCGTTTCCTAAAATTTGCCTTAACTAATAAATTCAATCTTCTGCTTTGGTTCTTCAATAACTATATCCACAAGTTGCTTAATTGCTTCAAAAATAACTGCTATTTCTTTATCATGTTGATTATATTTTGATTCAAGCTCATTTAATTTATTATGAATTTTTATGTTAGAGGAAATAAACTTTCTCATTTCAACAAAGGCACGCATTATTTGAATGCTCACCAAAGTTGCAATATTAGAATTTACAACAGATGAAAGCACTAAAATTCCATGTTCAGTAAATACTTTAGCAACGTCAACAATGTGGACCTGATTAATTACATTGGTGAGGCTGGAGAGCCAAGCAACTACCACCAAAACTAAAAAACGTTGCCAAGACTGAATGTACAGCTTAAACTTATTAATGAGAATATAATACAGAGGGACTTATGGATTTAACTACAATTTTAGGAATAGTTTCTGGGGTAAGTCTTATCTTATTAGCTATTTTTATTCAAAGTGGCCTTGGAATTTTCGTCTCATTACCAAGCTTATTAATCGTAACTGGTGGCACAATCGCAGCAACATTAATAAGTTATCCTCTTGATGAAGTTATAAAAGTAATAAAAATAGCAGGAAAAGCTTTTTATTCGACCATCAAGGAACCTACTTACCACATGCTAGAGCTCATCAGCCTAGCAGTTATTGCTAGACGAGAAGGTGTTCTTCACTTGCCTGTACATGCAAAAAAATTAAATGACTTTTTCATACTCAAGGGAGCACAAATGGTTGCTGACGGAATTCCTAGACAAGAAATAATCCGAGCACTAAACACCGAAATTACCATTATGCAATCACGGCACAAACTAGGGAGAGAAATATTCCAAGCCTTAGGAGTCTTCGCTCCTGCCTTTGGCTTAATCGGCACCCTGATTGGTCTAGTCCAGATGCTTTCCAACCTTAGTGATCCAAGTAAACTTGGCCCAGGAATGTCCACTGCCATTCTTACTACTTTCTATGGTGCTGTACTTGCAAATCTAATCTTCTTACCTATAGCCAATAAATTAAAACGAAGAAGCGAGCAAGAATTCTTATTAATGCAAATCACTAAAGAAACAATCTTAAGCATTCAAGCCAAAGAATCAATTACGCTTTTAGAAGACAAACTCTCTTCTTATATTTCCAGAACCTTACAGCAATCACTTAAAAACCAGAAACCAAAATGATAAATGAAGAAGATATACACGCAAACTCTGGTTTAGACTTACCTTCAACTGACGATGATGATATTAAAAGCGATTGGTCTATAACTTTTGCAGACTTAATGACCTTACTTCTAACTTTTTTTATTTTACTTTACTCAATGTCAAAAATAGATGTAGAAAAGTATCTTTCTCTTGCTGATTCTCTTCGCAAAACACATGGAATTGAAGTTAAAACGGAAACAGGGAAAATAATCAGTGGCAATTTTGATCTTGTTGCTGAAAACGTAACAAATCTAAACGATATTTTAAACAAAAAACTTGAAGAAATTCTAAGAAATATCAATATTTTTGTATTTCAAAATCAACTTCAAAACATTGTAAAAGCTTATATTGATGAAAGAGGTGTTGTAATCAATATTTCTGATAGTATGTTATTCAAAGAAGGCGACGATAACCTTACTCCTCAAAGCCGAACTATCCTCAATTATTTAATGGAACTTTTTCAAACATTTCCTTACCCACTTTTAATTGAAGGACATACAGACAACTCACCAATAGGCACAATAAGATTTCCTTCTAATTGGGAACTATCTACGCTTCGAGCCTGCAATGTAATAAAATACTTTATCTCAAAAGGGATTTCGCCCAGCAGACTATCCGCAGAAGGGTTTGGTGAATTCAGACCAATAGCAAATAATGCGACTTACTCTGGCAGATCCATGAATCGAAGAGTAGAAATAGTATTTAAAAGAAGCGGAATAATGAAAACCTTGCAAGATAATGTTGAACCGACTTTATAAATAAGCTATACTACTTGTACTATGAATGACCAAAAAGTACAAAATTTTTTACAAAAAACATTAGACAATAACAGATATGTTAATTTTCACTTACTACCTTTTGACTATGAGTCTATGATTAAAAAAGATGTAATCCAAGAACAAATCATGAACATAATTAATGCACCAAAAGATGAAAGAAATATAGAAAAAGATAGACTTCAATCCATTATCTATACAGAACTATATAAACTCAAAACACCTATTGAAGATGTTAAGGATTATTTTCAAAAAGCAATCCTTACAGATAAATTTAAAAACTATTTAGGGCAAGCATTTAAATTTGGCTTACAGTTTAATAAAGACGAAAATCCTTACAAAACAACTTTCATACATTTAGCACAGTTTTTTGTAGCTGATATCTGCTATGAATTTATCTGGCATTTAGAAAACGAATAACATTCTTTTCAGCTTTCTCTAGAGTAAAAAAATAAAGTCTACCCCAAAGCCAAAACAATTAATCTCAGGATATAGCCAACATAGGTTAACAAAGAAACATATATAATCCATTTTGGTGCTTTGTCTTTTTTATTAAAAACAAACACAATCAAAATAAGTGCCGTAAACATCATTATCAGATAATCTATTCTTACAATTCTAAGGTCTATTGGAATTGTAAATATCACAGATGAAAAACCAAGCACCATCAAAATATTAAAAATATTACTTCCAATAATATTTGCTAAGCTCATCGCTGTTTCTCCTTGTTTAACTGCAGAAAAAGAAGCGGCAAGCTCAGGCAAGGAAGTGCCAACTGCAACTATTGTCGCACCTATAACATAATCATTTATTCCCAGAATGGTCGCGATAGTTACAGCAGAATCCGTCATAAGCTTTGCTCCTAAAACTAGTCCAGCTAAACTTAATATTGTCAAAAAAACAGAAACAACTAACCCGTATTTCTTTTCCAATGCCTCTTCGTGTCCAATTGTGCCTTCCTTAAAAGAAATCCACAAAAACAAAATAAACAATAAAAGCAAAACTAAGCCATCTGTTCTACTCAAACTACTATCCAAACTAAACAAAACCAAGATTATATAAAAAACAATCATGAGAAAACTTTTCTTTTTAATGCCCTCTGCTTCCTCTTTGTTTTTAAAACTTAAAGAAAAAAACAAACCAACACCACCAAGTATCAACGCAACATTGGCAATATTTGAGCCAACAATGTTACCAACACTAAGACCGGCAGCACCCTTACTTAAAGCCATATAAGAAACTAAAAATTCTGGAAGGCTAGTTCCGAAAGCTATGACCGTAAGACCAATAAATACATTGGATAAACGCAGATGTTTCCCTAAAGAAACAGAAGCGTCTATTAGTTTGTCAGAAGATTTTGAAAGGATAAGGAGACCAACAATGAAAATTATTGCTTGAATTAACATGGCTAAATAATAAATCGTTTAAATCTTTATTGCAATGAGCAAGAGGGCTTAGCTTCTCCAGATTTTATAAGCAATATAAACCATGCTCACACCAAAAAGCTTTCTTAAAATAATAACAGGCAAAATGCTTGCCAAATAACTACCAACAAAAGAACCAATAATTGCTGGAACTAAAAGCAAGAATATTCCCTGTAGTTTTATTGCTCCATATTTATAATAAATAACCACACTAATTATTGAGGCAGGAACTATCATTATTAAGGCTATGCTCTGCGCATATAATTGACCATATCCTAAATAAAGCATTAATGGCACATAAATTGCTGCAGTTCCAACACCCATTAGTCCTGAAATGAAACCACCTAAAACTCCAGCAGACAAAAATATCATATTAAAAAAATCCTTACTCCTGCCAAACAAATATACAAGGCAAATATCTTTTTAAGCGAAGAAGTGTCCATCTTTTGAGCAATTAAGCTACCAATAAAAGCACCTAACAAGCATCCGACAGTCAAAATCGCTACGATGCCAAAATCTAATTTTACTGAATAAAAGGAATATGACAAAAAACCTATTAATCCTAAAAATAACATTAATAATACTGATGTTCCTTGAGCCTCTTTTTGCGAATAACCCATCCAAAGAACCATAGCTGGCACAGTAATGGAACCACCACCAATACCCAATAAACCAGAAAGAAAACCTACCAAACTACCTATTATTAGTAGTTTTTTTACCACAGTATCTTCAAAAAATTTCTTTTCCCAGATTTAATAACAACTTCTTTGTCTTTTTCTAATTCAAAAAAGGGATCTGTTATTTTTTCCCCATCCAAAGAAACAGCTCCCTGCTCAAATAATCTTTTAATCTCTTTATTACTTGATGCCATTTCAGCAAACTTTAGAATATTTATTAAAGTTAAATCACCCTTTATTTTAGAAACACACAACTCTGGAATATCCTCTGGAATATCTTTTTGTCTAAAAGCAGTAATAAAATATTCTTCTGCTTTATCTGCCTCTTCTTTCGAATGATACATGCCAACAATTGTTTTCCCTAAATTAACTTTCAGGTCTCTTGGATTAACGGATCCATCTTTCATTTGTTTTTTCATCTCGTCTATTTTAGTAGAGCAAACATCAGTCAGAAGCTCAAAATACCTAACAATAAGCTCATCCGGAATAGACATTAGTTTACCGAACATTTCATTTGGAGTGTCGGTCAACCCAACATGATTACCCAAACTTTTACTCATCTTTTGCACACCATCAAGTCCTTCTAAAATAGGCATGGTTAAAATCACCTGAGGTTTTTGACCATACTCTTTTTGAAGATGCCTACCAACAAGAAGATTAAACTTCTGGTCAGTCCCACCCATTTCAATGTCTGCTTCTAGTTCAACAGAATCATATCCTTGTAATAAAGGATACAAAAACTCATGGATACTTATTGAAATATTATTAGAAAACCTTTTGTTGAAATCATCTCGTTCCAACATTCTAGCAACATTATATTTTGCAGTAAGTTTCACCATATCTTTAGCGGTAAGCTTACTTAGCCAAGTGGAGTTATAAACCACCGTTGTTTTATCCTTGTCCAAAATTTTAAAAACTTGTGACTGATAAGTCTCTGCATTTTCTATAACTTGCTCTTCTGATAGCTCTTTCCTAGTCTTAGACTTACCAGTAGGATCACCAATCATAGCAGTAAAATCACCAATTAAAAAAATTATCTCGTGCCCAAGATCTTGCAGAATTTTTAATTTTCTTAAAACAACAGTATGTCCAAGATGCAAATCAGGAGCACTAGGATCAGCACCCCATTTCACTTTTAATCTCTTTTTTGAATTCAACAAATCCTTTAAATCATCAAAGTTTATTACATCTACAAATCCTTTAATTATTGCATCCATACCTTATCCTTTTTTAAAAACTAATTAACTAATATACTCTCTTGTGATAATATAACATCTACGAAAAACTGACAATAAGCTCATGTTTTATGGAGGAAAGAATAAGTGGTTTTTGAACGAAGAGTCCCATTATCAGTAAGCAAAAAACCTAAAACCTCTACCACTAAACGCAAAGGCGGATACCGCGGTCACCTCAACAAAAGAAGAAATGAAAAGCTAATTAGTTTTCTAAAATCAATTTTATTAAAAGGCTCAATAGTTATTGCGGCACTAGGTTTTCTGCTTTTTTTATATATACTCTTTCTACTTAAAACCTTACCAGATGTTAGAGTTATTGCCACTTTCGTTCCTAATCAAACAACCAAAATTTATTCTGCAGATGGTGTAATACTTGCGGACCTACACAAAGAAGAGAATAGAATAACAATTCCTTATTCCCAAATATCAGACACAATGAAAAAGGCTGTTGTAGCAATGGAGGATGCTAGATTTTATAAACATCATGGAGTAGACCCCATCGGTATTTTAAGGGCCATGACTGTTAACCTTATTAAAGGCGGGAAAGTGCAAGGAGCCAGTACAATAACCCAACAGCTAGCAAGAAATCTTTTTCTAACTAAAAAGAAAAAATTCTCACGTAAAATAGCAGAAGTCATCTTAGCTATTAGAATAGAACGTCATTATACAAAAGAAGAAATTCTCCATATGTACCTTAATCAAGTATATTGGGGACATAATTCATATGGAATAGAATCAGCTTCTCTGCAATATTTTGGCAACAACGCCTCGCAACTAACTCTGGCAGAAAGTGCAATGCTCGTTGGTATGTTACAAGCACCTGAGCTTTATTCTCCTTATAGGAATCTCCCAACAACCATGAAAAGAAAAGACATAGTTTTAAAAAGAATGCTCGATGTTGGGCTAATAACTAGACAACAATATCTTGATAGCAAAAAACAAGAAATTATCATTGCTCCAAGAAAAAGACTAAAATATAAAGCTCCATATTTTACACAAGAAATCATCAACACTCTTGTAGGTATGTACGGAGAAGAAGAAGCTTATAACGGTGGACTAAAAGTTTATACCCCCATAATTTGGGAAATGCAAAAGGAAGCAGAAGCAGCAGTGCAATGGGCTGTATCTGAAAGTGTAAGACAAAATCTAAAATTTAACCAGGCAGCCATCTTAGCACTTGACCCAAGAACAGGCTATGTTGTCACTATGGTTGGAGGTCACGATTTTCTTAACTATCATTACAACAAAACCATCCAAGCCAAAAGACAGCCAGGCTCTTCATTTAAGCCTTTTGTTTATCTGACTGCTTTATCCAAAAAGTTATCTCCTGGTTCTATCCTTAACGATTCTCCTGTTGTTTTTAACACGTTCCAAGGTCCATATGCTCCACAAAACTATGACCTAACCTTTGACGGTAAAATGCCAATGCGCAAAGCACTTGAAAAATCCATCAATCTGGTGGCAATAAAATTAGTTGATATGGTATCACCTGAAGCTGTGGTTGAAACTGCTAAAAAGTTTGGAATAACCGCACCTCTGATGCCTTATATTTCTATTGCTCTTGGCTCACAAGAAATAGTCATGATGGAAATGACCTCTGCCTATGGTGCCTTTGCAACTGGTGGCTTACTAGCTAAACCGATAATGATTAAAAAAATTGAAGACAGAAATGGAATCCAGCTTTACAACGCCAAACCAGAAGTGAAACGTGTCTATGACCAAAGCCTTGTTTATGCGCTTGTGGAAATGATGAAAGGTGTCGTTAATTATGGAACCGGTAGAAATGCCAAACTTCCTAGACCAATAGCAGGAAAAACAGGAACCACTTCTGATTATAAGGATGCTTGGTTTATAGGTTTCGTGCCTCAATTAGTTTGTTCTGCTTGGGTTGGGAACGATGACAACACACCAATGAACAAAGTAGTTGGCGGATACATCCCTGCCCTTATGTGGAAACAATTTATGACAACAGCCTTAATGAATGTGCCTAGATTAGATTTCCCATATCCAGGTGGAATGATTAATGTTGACGTATGCTGGGATGATGGCAAAAAATATAATAACTTAGCGGGAAGGCACAGCGTTGAAAAGTTCTGGGCTGGCTATGAACCAAAAGAATTCAGCACACTAAAACCAACCGAAGGCAATGTGCCAAACCAAAAAGAAACAGAAGCTCCTGCTGAGAATTTAGATAATTGGCTACAAGAATTTATTAATTAAGCTTTAATTAATCTTTATAATACAGTTTAATCAGCAAAAATTTCACTAATTGATGTATTCGTATGATTCCTTTGAATTGCTTCTGCAAAAAGAGGAGCTGTAGATAACACCACGAGCCCAGGAAAATGTTTTTCTGGTGGTAATGGTATTGTGTTGGTTACAACAACTTCTTTAAAATTTGCTTCTTTTAACCTCTCTATAGCTGGGCCTGAAAAAACAGCATGAGTAGCTACAAGATACATGTCTTTATTACAACCAAGTTTTCTTAAAACAGCGATACCTTGAGTAACACTACCAGCTGTATCAACCATGTCATCATAAAGTAATACTGTTTTGTTTTCGACATTACCCACAACATTCACAATTTCTGCCTTGTTATGAGCTGGTCTTGTTTTGTGAAGAATAGCAAGTTGCGCGCCTATTTTATCAGCAAATTTCTTTGCAGCTTTTGCTCTGCCTGTGTCTGGGGCAACGACTACCATGCCATCATAATCTATCTTTTTCTTATTACCAAAGTACTTCACAAAAAGTGGAAGTGCTTGCAAATGGTCTACTGGAATATCAAAATAACCTTGAATTTGATCAGCATGCAAATCCATTGTAATCACTCTATCCGCACCAGCTTCAGTGATAAGATTAGCCATCAGTTTTGCACTAATCGGCTCTCTTGGTCCTGATTTTTTGTCTTGTCTTGCATATCCAAAATGAGGAAGAACAACATTAATTTTTCTTGCACTAGCTCTTTTACAAGAGTCTATTGTAATAAATAATTCCATTAAATCTTCATTAACATTAATCCCACAAGTTTGGATTAAAAAAACATTTCGTCCTCTGATGGTTTCGTTAATAGTAGTAAAAATTTCACCACAACTAAACTTAGATACCTTGATGCTTGAGAGATCCATCCCTAAATACCTGGATATTTCTTCTCCTAACTTTGGATGCGATGTACCACAAAAAACCTTCATATTTGCTGAATCTTTAAACATTAATGTTGCTCCTTCCAAAAGCCATATACTTCTACGTGAACGCTTAATTAAACAATACTTGTCTTATTTTTTCAAGGAAAGCTTTTCAACCTTTAAAGGCATAGTCCTTAACTGCTTGATTTAACTCACTTAATCTTCTTTTCTTTATTTTGATATCTACTTGCTCAGACATCTCAGCGGCCTTTGTCCCTTTCCGTGGAGAATAAACAGCACTGATTACTCTAAAGAATCCTAGTTCTTTAACTATATTCACCATGTTTGTAAATTCTTCCTCTGTTTCCCCAGGAAAACCAACAATCAAGTCAGTTGATATTCTGACACCAGGAACCTTTTCCCTTAATTTCCTAACTTTTTCCTTGTATTGCTGAACGGTGTATCCCCTATTCATTAGTTTCAATATCCGCTCATCACCATGTTGTATAGGAAAATGTATTTCTCGCCCAATCTTATTATTCTTGGCAATTACCTCAATTAATTTATCCGTAATATCTTTGGGATGTGAAGTTAAAAAATCCACCTTTTCTAACCAATCAAATTTCAACAAAATATCTTGCAATAAATCAGCAAAATCATAATCCTCATAAAGCCCTTGTCCATAAGAGTTAACGTTCTGCCCCAACAAAAGAAGTTTTTTATAACTCGACGTTAACAACTCCTCTATAGATAAAAAAATATCTTCTTTAGTTCTACTAACCTCTCTGCCCCTTGTGAAAGGAACAATACAATAAGAACAAAAATTGTTACATCCATACATAATTGGTAAAAATGCTTGGTCAAAATTTTTATCTCTTTCGATATGCTTAATTGGTTTTTCTGGATCTTTATCATCAATTAATTTAATGACAGCACCCTTTTTTTTGTTCCATTCACTTAGTATTTCTAGAAGATATTCATAGGAATTAGCCCCAACAATAATATCAATGAAAGGATATTTTTTTAGCAACTCGTCTTTTTCATATTGAGGCACACAACCACTCACTACTATTAACTGATCTCTATTCTTTTTTTTCCTTAAAGAATTAAACTCTCTCATTCTTGCAAAAGCTCTGTTCTCAGCATTACCTCTTACTGCACAAGTATTAAAAATTAAAATATTAGATAAATGAGGGTCATCAATTGAAACATATCCTGCAGACAATAATGAACCTGAAAGTATTTCAGAGTCACTCTTATTCATTTGACAACCAAAGGTAAGAATATGAAAGCTTGGCTTACCGGACTTCATGTACGATTATAATCATCCTCATATCGAATAATATCATCCTCTCCAACGTAACTACCAACCTGCGCTTCTATAATCACTAACGGAGTATCTCCAGGATTTTCTAAGCGATGCTTAACGCCTTTAGGAATATAAGTAGATTGATTAGCAGATAAAACTATCGTTTCTTCTTCTTTTGTAACAATTGCTTCTCCACTAACTACAACCCAGTGTTCATTTCTGTGTTCATGTTTTTGAAAAGATATTTTATGTTTTGGTTTCACCTCAATAGTCTTAATCTTGTAACTATTTCTTTGTTCTAATAAAACAGTATAAATTCCCCATGGACGATGAACCGTCTTATGCTCATTAATAAGAGAAGACCCTTTAGCCTGGAGCATTTCCACAACTTGTTTAACTTTTTGCGTCTCACCTTTTTTAGCGACCAAAAGTGCATCTGAGGTATCAATAATAACCAAATCACTAACTCCCGCAGTACTTACTATTTTACCTTCTGTAGATACAACAAAGTTGTTTTCAGAATCTATCGCAATATCTTCCTGATACTCTCCATCAACAAAATAATCAGCAATTTCATCATAACTACCCAAATCTGACCAACCGATGTCAGCGGGAACAACTTTTACCATAGAACTTTTCTCCATCACGGCATAATCAATACTATTTGCAGGAATCGCCATCATGTCATCATATTTAACTCTTAACATGCCTTGTTTATCTCTCACAGATTTCTCATATGCTTGCTTAGCAAATTTATAAATATCAGGAGAGTACTTTTTTAACTCCTCCAAAAAAATACCAGCCTTAAAGGCAAACATTCCACTATTCCAATAATAATTACCAGCCTTAAAATATTTATTCGCTGTAGCTAAATCTGGTTTTTCCTTAAAACTAAGAACATCTTCGCCTTTTGCCTGAATATACCCATACCCCGTTGCTGGATATGTAGGGGCAATACCAAAAGTCACTAAGTTGCCTTTATTTGCTAAATTCTCCGCTTTCTTCAAACACTTTCTATATTCACCTTCATTTTTTATAATATGGTCTGAGGGAGTAACAAGAATGACCTCATCAACAGGGCTATCAAAACAAGCCAAAGCAATTGCTGGGGCGGTATTTCGTCCAACTGGCTCTAAAATAAACCCCACTTCTTCATATGCATCTTCCTTTGCCTGGTCTATAACTAAAAAATATTGTTGCTCATTAGTAACAACTGTAACGCTGTCTAGTTTATTTCTTATTAAAGTTTTTTGGAAAAGAGATTTCCCTTCAAATAATTGAATGAATTGTTTAGGAAATAATTTTCTAGATAATGGCCAAAGTCTAGTTCCACTACCCCCTGCTAACACGACTAATTTCATAAACCCCTCCTATATTCTTCTAAATAATTGTTGGTAAGTAGCAAAAGGCCAATATTCTTTGGAAACAATTTCTTCTGCTTTATCAACCAATTCCCTTAGTTTGTCTAAGTCATCGCCACATTGGCAATAAGACCTTGCCTGTTCAAACAACTCATTCAGGCAACTCCCAGTAGTTTTGTTATTAATCTGTTCTACAGAATCATGAATGCTTTTATATAAAACTTCTAATTCTTTTATTTGCTCTACAATCAAACCTGTCTTGGAAGAAGTAGCCGAAACTAACAATGATAACTGTTTAAGTATTGCCGGCATGACTTCTGTTCTAGCCATCTCACAAGCAGATTGAAATTCAATTTGCTTGGTTCTTACGTATTGTTTAAAACGAATATTCTGTCTTGCCAATAATTCTTTTTCAGAAAGCACCTCAAATATTTTATAAACCTCTAAAACCTCTTTGCTGACCATTCCTTTCAAAGCTTCGGGAGTATTATCAACATTTCTTAACCCTCTTTTTTTCGCTTCTTTTTTCCACTCCTCTGAATAACAATTTCCTTCAAAGTGAATATCCTTCGTTTCCTTAATCATTTCCCTCAGCACCAATAAAACGTTCGCTTTTGGATCACCATTAAGTTTCACAATCTTCTCATAAATTTTTTCATAGCCTTCAGTAATCATTAAATTTATCAAAGTAACTACTTCTGAACAATTTTGGGATGAACCAACTGACCTAAACTCAAATTTATTTCCAGTAAAAGCCATAGGCGCAGTTCTGTTCCTGTCTGAAATATCTTTAGCTACAGAGGGAAGTTGACGGATGCCTAAACTAATTTCTGCCATTTTCTTCTCTGTAACTTTATTTAATTTTTCAATCTCTCCTAACAAAGAAGATAAATAATCTCCCAAATAAACAGACATAATATTGGGAGGAGCTTCTGTCCCGCCCAGTCTCTTCTCGTTTCCCGCATCTAAAACTAATGCATTGAGAAAATTTGCATATTTTTTTACACCAATCATCATCGAAACTACGGTCATTAACAAAGTTATATTTCTAAGTGGTGATGCTGATGGTTCAAGATAATTTACGCCCGTATTATCTCCAATAGACCAATTAACATGTTTACCTGAACCATTTACGCCTTTAAATGGCTTTTCGTGCAACAAAGCAACCAATCCATGTCTTTCTGCAACTTCTTCAAGAATATCCATAATCTGCAAGTTGTGATCAATTGCTAAGTTTTGTTCCTCATATAATGGGGTTATCTCAAATTGGTTAGGAGACACTTCATTATGTCTCGTCTTGGCTGGAATACCTCTCCTAAATAATTCTCTGTCGAAATCTTCCATAAACACTAATACTCTTTTTTTAATTGTTCCAAAGTAATGGTCCTTCAATTGCTGATTTCTAATAGCAAGCCTTCCGAACAAAGTTTGCTTACATATCTGTAAATCTGGTCTTGTTTCATACAGCTCTTTATCAACTAAAAAATATTCCTGTTCAATGCCCAACCAAACATTAATTCTTTTGGCATTTCTGTTGCCAAGCAACTTCTGCAACTTAATCCCTACATTGTTTAAAGCTTTCTTGCTTCTCAGTAAACCTGTTTTTTGGTCAAGAACATCACCAGTCCAAGAAAGAAAAACCGAAGGAATAACCAATGTCTTTGTATCTTTTGCCTCAATTAAAAAAACTGGAGAAGTCGGGTCCCAGGCAGAATAACCACGTGCTTCAAAGGTAGACCGAATCCCACCACTTGGGAAAGATGAGGCATCAGGCTCTGATTGAATTAATTGAATCGCTGAAAGCCTTTCAATAAGCACACCTTCTTCATCATAGCTAATAAAAGAATTATGCTTCTCGGCCGTTCCCCCTCTTAATGGTTGGAACCAATGAGTATAATGTGTAGCTCCATTTTCAATCGCCCACTCTTTCATACTATGAGCAACTTCACCTGCAATTTCTTTATCTAATGTATCGCCTTTAACAATAGTATTTATTAACTGACTATAGACTTTTTCGCTAAGCTTATTTCTCATAACTTCTTGAGTAAAAACTAGCTCACCATATCTATCCATTATTTGAGACAATTCTTGCTCCTTAATACTATTTTTTTAATTTACTGGTTTATTTTACTTGATAAATTATTAAATAGCTAGAAACATGCATGCAAAAAAGACATTTTTTACGAAAATTGCTATTTAAGACAGCGAAAACTAGCATATTTCGCCCACCTCAACAAACAAAGCACTTTTGTTGCTAAAAAGCATATTGTTTAATATCATTAGACTATTATTAAAATATAAAGGAGCCTAAATCATGACAATGCCTAAAAGTATCACCTATCTATTTCTATCTATATTATTAAGTTGTTTTACTTTTGCCAATATTGATTCCGTTGAAGCCGAAGTTAACAAAAATGTAACTTCTTCAGGTTCTAAGAGCACTAAAACAACACAATCCTCCAGTGGCTACAAACAAGACGTTAAGGTAATCAACTCACAATATGAGTTTAATTATAGAAAGTTTGAATCAAAAGACTTTTCTGATTGGTACAACCTTTTAATACAAGCTATGTCATATGAACATTACTTTAAATACATGGAAAAGGGTTCGATCACTCATCGTGGGGATGTTTTGAAACCTCTAGAAAATGGGATTTATCCAGGCTCAAAAATTAATCTAAATGATATGGTTACCTTAGCAAAAACAAAAATATCTCTTCTTAATTTTTATGATAATTTAATCCGTAAAGGGGTACTAACAGAACGAGGATTTATCAATAAAACAGAGTTTTTTACTGGTAACTTTGAACAATATGACTTTAGTTTCCTTCTAGATGCAATCAAAACAGTAGAGTTGCCTATCAATGACACAAGGCTTGCCGAGGAGCTCAAAAACGAACTCTATAATTATATCTTAGCTAGCAGTAAAGTTTTGGTAGTTAACAAACTAGAAACAACACGTTATGAATCTAACAAAGATGGATTTTTTGATAATCTAGTAGATAACTTAGCGGGCAGTTTTATGGGAAACATCTTCTACCCAGACAAAGTCAAAACTCAAAAATCGACCGTCGGCTGGAGCTCCAATTTAGACCTTAATCAATACTTTGGCGTTTATTATCTATTTAACAATTATCCCTTTGCAGATGGCTATGGATTCACTCGCCTTTTTGGGAAAAACCAAATGCAAGTCTTAAATTACAGTCTACTCCAAGATCTTGAAAAGAATTTATATAATGACACTTTCTCCTACCGATCTTATACCGCAATTCCAGCTGCTGGGAAAAGCACGCCTTTTACTGGCTATGGAATAAGTGCTTATCAAGTTAGAAATAACTCAGATTCATTCCAATTCTACAATTTATTTGGAACAGCTGGAGGGGCATTTCAAACTGGAGCAATGCATTTCGACCTAGGGTTATCTTTCAAGAGAGGAATACCGAATGGGCTTGGTATTTATTGGGGCTACGGAGCAGAGTTTTTACTATTCCAACCTCTTAGTTTTATCTTTGAACATAACGGAGCAATTCAACCAAAATACTTTAGCAACTTAGATAGTTGGGGAAGCAACTGGAGTTATACCCAAATACAAACTGGATTAAAAATTAATTTAGGACAACTTGCATTAGGCGCTGGGTATCAATGGTGCACAGGAATGGATGGCTGGACAGCATTTGGATCGTTTGTATTTTAAAAATATCCAAACAAAGGTGTTCTCCGTCAAAGACGGAGAACACCAAACAATTACCCTCTAGTTAATTTGCGATACTTTATTCTATGTGGCTGATCGTTACCAGTACGTTTCTTTTTATCTTCAGCATACTCTGAATAATTACCTTCAAACCAAACAACTTTACTATCACCCTCAAAGGCTAAAATATGTGTTGCAATTCTATCCAAAAACCAACGATCATGGCTTATTACTACAGCACATCCAGCAAAATTTTCTAAGGCATCTTCTAACGCTCTAATTGTATTAACATCCAAATCATTGGTAGGTTCGTCCAATAAAATAACGTTTGAACCTGACTTTAGAAGCCTGGCTAAATGTACCCGGTTTCTTTCTCCTCCTGATATCTGACTTACTTTCTTCTGTTGGTCAGTACCTGAAAAATTAAATCTTGAAACATAGGCACGAGAATTAATTTCATGCTTACCCATTTGAATAACTTCTTGCGATTCTGAAATAACTTCCCAAATACTCTTATTTGGATCCAGTTCATCCCTAGACTGGTCAACATAAGCGAGTTCTACAGTTTCTCCAACTTTAATTGTTCCAGAATCAGGTTTTTCTTCACCAATTATCATTTTAAAAAGAGTTGATTTACCTGCACCATTAGGACCAATAACCCCAATTATCCCTCCTGGTGGCAAAGAAAAAGTCATATTCTCTACTAATAATCTATCGCCATAACCTTTAGAAACATTTTTTGCATCTATCACTGAAGTGCCAAGTTTTCTGCCTGTTGGTATAAATATTTCTAATTCCTTTGACCTTTTCTCTTGCTCATCTGCAAGCAAAGTTTCATAAGCTTTAATGTGTGCCTTAGCCTTAGTTTGTCTTCCTTTTGGAGTCATTCGAATCCATTCTAATTCTCTCTTTAAAGTTTTTTGTCTCTCTAATTCCGACTTTTCCTCACTCTGTAATCTTTTTTGTTTCTGCTCTAGCCAAGAGGAATAATTACCTTTCCACGGTATACCTTCGCCTCTATCTAACTCCAAAATCCAACCAGCAACATTATCCAAAAAATATCTATCATGAGTAACTGCAATTACAGTACCTTCGTAACGTTGTAAATGTTGCTCTAACCAATCAACAGTTTCAGCATCAAGATGGTTTGTTGGTTCATCTAACAATAAAACATCTGGCTTTTGCAATAATAGTCGACATAAGGCAACACGTCTCAACTCGCCACCAGATAAAACTTTTATAAGAGTATCGCCTTCTGGACAACGCAACGAATCCATTGCCATTTCTAGTTTAGAATCAACATCCCAAGCATCCTTGGCATCAAGTTGTTCTTGTACCTTTCCCTGTCTTTCAAGTAATTTATCCATCGCCGCATCTGACATTGGCTCAGAAAATTTATCATTAATCTCATTATATTCTTTCATTAAATCAACAAGCTCTTGCATTCCCTGCTCAACAACTTGCCTTACTGTCATGTTTGGATCAAGTTTTGGCTCCTGCTCTAAATAACCAATTGTGTAGCCAGGAGTTAAGGAAATCTGTCCCTGAAAATCCTGATCTACTCCAGCCAGAATTCTTAAAAGCGAACTCTTACCTGAGCCATTCAAGCCTAATACGCCAATCTTTGCTCCATAAAAATAAGACAAAGAAATATCCTTAAGAATTGGTTTCTTATCATAAAACTTACAAACCTTGTACATTGAGTATATTATTTTATTTATTTCATCAGCCATATTTTGTGCTCCTTAACTTTTCATTAATTATAAAGCGAACTACTGCTTTGTGGCTACTTGGATTTACTAACAGCAATTAAAGCTACTTTCTGACATAAAATTGACTTAACTTTGGTGACTACTATATAATCGAAATACGCTTATAGCTTGATGCTTTCTTGAAAATCAAAGGAAACAACATACGCTAGTCAGGACGAACAATGGATGAATCATTCATTAATGAATTACTTGATAACGCCACTGATGGCATTATAATTGGTGACGCCAACAAAAACATTATTTATATTAATTCTACTCTCTTAAAACTATTAGGCATATCCGCTGACGACGTTATTGGAAAGCATATCTCACTGCTGCCATGGGAAGAACAAAGCATTAAGGCTTTACCTTTTCGTTTTGATCTTATTAATCAAGATAAAACTATCACGACTACAAGAACATTGCTCAAAAAAAATGGACAAAAACTTCCTGTTGAAATGGCTAGTAAACTCTTGGCTAGTGGGAACTACCAGTCAATCATTAGAGATATAACTGAAAGAAACATCATTGAGCAATCGCTGATAGAGAATGAAAAAAAATACAGGGTACTCTTTGAAAATATGATAGTGGGATTTGCCACACATGAAATGATTTATGATAAGAACGGAAAAGCCATTGATTATAAATACATAGAAACCAATCCGGAATTTGAAAAGCTAACTGGGCTGAAACAAAAAGACGTTATTGGTCACACAGCCAAAGAAATCATGCCAAACACAGAACAATACTGGATTGATACCTACGAAAACGTTATAAAAACAGGAAAACCTATGGCCTATGAAAACTATGCCCAAGAACTAAAAAAATACTTTAATGTATGGGCTTTTCCAATTAATCAAAATACTTTTGCAGTCATGTTCACAGACATTACAGACAGAAAAATTGCTGAAAAGGTGTTATCTTTAGAAAAGCGTCTCTTCGAATCAGTAATTGAAAGCTTACCTGTAATGCTATTTCTAAAAGAAGCTAAAGAATTACGTTTTGCTCTAATGAATCGTGCAGGAGAAAAATTACTTGGAATTCCCAAAGAAGAACTTTTAGGGAAAAATGACTATGATATTTTTCCTAAAGATCAAGCTAAATTTTTTATTGCAAAAGACAGAGAAACTTTGCAAAAAAAAGGACATCTAGATATATCAGAAGAGCCAATCCTAACCAAAGATAAAGGAGAAAGAATTCTAAGAACTCTTAAATTACCGATTGTTGATAAAAAAGGCAAACCAGAATTTCTGTTAGGTTTTTCCATAGATATTACGGATCAAAAATTCACTGAAAGAGAAAAAGAAAAACTGCAAAAACAGTTAGCTCAATCACAAAAAATGGAATCAGTTGGACAATTGGCTGGTGGAATAGCCCACGATTTCAACAATATGCTTGGGGTCATTATTGGACAAACAGAACTTGCACTTAAAAAAACAAATCATTCTAGCCCATTATATCCTAACCTATTAGAAATCCTTAAAGCGTCTGAAAGATCTTCAGAATTAACCAAGCAACTACTTACTTTTGCTCGCAAACAAAATATGTCGCCAAAAATTATAGACCTTAATCAAACAATCGAAGAATTGCTAAGTTTGTTAATCAGCCTCACAGGTGAAAATATCTTTCTTTCCTTTGTGCCTGGAAAGAATATTGGAAATGTTTACATCGATCCGTCCCAACTTGACCAAATACTGACAAATATTTGCATAAATGCCAAGGACTCAATTGAAAACACTGGAAAAATAATTATAGAAACCAGCTTGTCTGCCTTTACCCCTGAATACTGCAAAACTCATACCGATTGTTTGCCTGGAACCTATATACAACTAATTATTAATGACGATGGACAAGGAATGACTGATGACACACTCTCAAAAATATTTGAACCTTTTTTTACAACAAAAGAATTCGGGAAAGGGACTGGTCTAGGATTAGCAACAGTTTATGGGATTGTAAAACAAAACAACGGATTTATTAACGTATCTAGCAAACCAGGAGCCGGAACAACCTTTAAAATTTATCTACCAAAATGTAATGAAAGTAAAGCCACGGAAAGTTTATCAAACAACAAGACACAAAAAGACATACATAATTGTAACAAAAAAACTATACTTCTTGTTGAAGATGAACCCATGGTTAGAGAAATGACCACAGACATGCTTGAATTAATAGGACATACCGTCATCTCCGCAAAAACACCCGAAGAAGCAATAAAAATAGCTACTTCTAATAAAGCAAAAATAGATATTCTGCTTACTGATATGATTATGCCAAAAATGAATGGTAAAGAATTGTCGCAAAAAATATTCTCCCTCTGTCCCAAAATAAAATGTTTATTTATGTCAGGCTACACAGCTGAAGTAATTGCTAAACACGGTATTTTGGAAACTAATATTAGTTTTATTGAAAAACCCTTTACCATTGAAACTCTCAAAAATAAATTACAAGAAGCTTTTAATACATAAAGATTAACTTCATCCTTTTTGCTTTTCACTTTTTGCTTTTCTCAGTTATAATACGTTTATGAGTATTCTAAAAGATAAAGCTAAAAAATACATATCACCTGTACTAGGTAAATATTTTCCTGACTTTGAAGTTATCAGCGGAGAAGGTATTTATTTGTACGACTCAGACGGCAAAAGATACATTGATTTCACTTGCGGGATAGGCGTTACCAATACCGGTCATTGTCACCCAACAGTTGTCAAAGCAATTACAAAACAAGCCTCACAACTAATTCATATCTGTGCAGGCATTGCTCATTATGAACCCCATATTAAACTTGCCGAGCGTCTTGTTAACATATTACCTTTTAAGGAAGCCTCTGTTGTCTTCTCTCAAAGCGGATCAGAAGCTATTGAAGCAAGCTTAAAACTAGCCAGATATGTAACTAAAAAGAAAAAACTAGTTGCCTTCACGCATTCTTTTCATGGAAGAACGCTGGGAGCCTTGTCCGTAACCTACAAAGAAAAATATAAAAAAGGTTATGAGGGATGGCTAATTGATGATGTTATACGTTTAGATTATCCCTACTACTTCCATCATAATACAATGGAATATCACGACTATGTTTTCCAATGTATCGCAAATTTTAAAAAAGCTATCTTGGAGAACAACGACATTGCAGCGGTTATTATTGAACCCATACTTGGGGAAGGTGGCTATGTTCCCGCTCCAGTTGAATTTATCCAAGAACTAAGAAAATTCACTGAAGAACAAGGGATTCTCCTAATATTTGATGAAGTACAATCTGGCTTCGGACGTACAGGAACAATGTTTGCCATGGAACATTATGACGTTGTTCCCGACATTGTTGCCCTTGCAAAAGGGATTGCCTCTGGCATGCCACTTGGTGCTTGCGTTGCCAAAAAAGAACTAATGGACCAATGGACAACAAGTGCTCATGGTGGAACATATATAGGAAACCCCGTTTCCTGCGCAGCCTCACTGGCCACGATATCTGTTATTGAAGAAGAAGGGCTACTCGAAAATGCCTACGAAATAGGAAAATTTATTACCTCTCTCCTTCATGAAGCCCAAAAAAAACTTCCAGTTATTGGGGATGTTCGTGGTGTAGGTCTTATGATTGGAGTTGAGTTTATCGACCCTGTCACCAAAGAACCTTCTCCTGAAATTGTTAAAAAAATTAAAATAAAAGCTTTAGAAAAAGGACTAGTTATTATTAGTTGCGGAGACAGCGACCAGTGTCTACGTTTAATCCCAGCTTTAATTATTACAAAAGCACAAGCCAAAGAAGCGATAGATATACTAATTAGCACTATCCAGGAATGTCTTTAATGAAGAATGTCGTCGTCGGCAAGAATGCAGTACTCCAACTGCTTCTTACTGGTCAAAAAACTCATCAACTTCTTATTAATAAAAGCTCCAAACATGATGAACGCATTAGCGCAATTATAGAAATTGCAGAAGGCAACAATATCCCTTATCGTTTTGTTGAACAAAAAGACCTTGATGTGAAATGTAGAAATGTAAAACACCAAGGAATTATTGCTCATATACCTAAGCGTCAGTTTGTTGAAATAGAAGATATCCTAGAATATGCAGAAGAATTAGAAGAACCACCTTTTATTCTAATTCTAGACGGAATTGAAGACCCACATAACTTTGGCTCTATCGCCAGAACTGCTGTAGCTGCAGGCGTACATGGAATAATTGTTCCTAAAACAAAACAAGCAGAGATTACGCCTATTGTTTCCAAAGTTAGCACGGGAGCAATTGACCAAATATTAATAGCAAAAGTACCGAATATAGCTAGCGCTATTGAAACACTAAAAAAACAAAATGTATGGGTAATTGGAACAGATATGAATGCTGAAACTAGTTATGCAGAACAAGACTATGAGATGGGATTAGCCTTAGTTATTGGAAACGAAGGTAAAGGGATTACTAGACTTGTTAAAGAAAAATGTGACTTTCTTATCAAAATACCAATCAGCTCATCCATCGACAGCTTGAATGCGGGTGTCTCGGCTGGTATTATGATTTTTAAAATCAAAGAAAAAAGAGATGAATAATCTATGTCTAAAAGAAAAATACTAACCATCGGAAATCCTTTACTAAAGAAAAAAAGCAAACCTGTGACTGCTATTACAGATAAAATAAAAAAAGTAATCAAAGATATGATGGACACCATGTATTCTGCTAATGGCTGTGGTCTTGCGGCAATTCAAATAGGCGAACCTTTAAGAATTATACTTGTGGATACAAGCGACAAAAGAAACGAGCTATGTATAATGATTAACCCAAAGATAACCCACAAAGAGGGCGAAATAATTTTCACAGAAGGATGTTTAAGCGTTCCTGGTCTAGAAGGAGATGTTCTAAGAGCCAATAAAGTTACAGTAAAGGGAAAAGATGAAAACTTTAAAGACATAGAACTAAACGTCGAGGGGTACCCTGCCGTTGCTTTCCAACACGAAATAGATCATCTAAATGGTAATTTATATATAGAAAAAGCCCTGGAAGGCACAACTAAATCCGTAGATGCACAAGACAATATATGATAAACAAGCTTTTCTTTTTTGGCACACCCGCTTTCTCAGCAAACATCTTACAAGGTCTCATAACAAACAATATTCCAATCTCTGGAGTGATCACTGGTCCCGATAAAAAGCAAAATCGTGGACAAGAAATTATGCCCTCAGAAGTAGCAATTGTTGCAAATAAAAATAACATAACTGTCTTCAAGCCAGCGACTATTGAAGAATTAACAGTTATTTTAAAGAAAGAAGCTCCTGACCTTTGTTTGATTATTGCTTATGGCATGATTTTCCCAGCAGAAATAGTCAACAGTTTCAATTTCATCAACATCCATACTTCTCTGCTCCCTAAATACAGAGGACCATCTCCTGTGCAAAGCTGCCTGCTTAATGGAGACAAAATTACAGGCGTAACTTTAATGAAAATAGACACTGGTGTAGATGATGGAGATATTATTAGTACAAAAACCGTTAATGTTTTCGAAACAGAAACAGCCGAAAGTTTATTTAAAAAACTTGAAACAGCTAGTATAGAACTTTTAACAACCCAACTTAAAAAACATAACGAATGGACATATTCTCCTCAAGCATCTGAAGTTGCCACTTTTACTAAAAAAATAAAGAAAGAAGATGGCTATATAAGTTTGCAAACAGAAGAACACTCCACAATCTACAGAAAGTTCCAAGCCTATTACCTTTGGCCAGGAATTTACACTTTTCAAGATGAACAAAGGATAAAAATAACCGACTTAAAATTCACCAACAATAAGCTTGAAATCATATCAGTTCAGAAGGAAGGGAAACGGCCCATACCTTATAAAGATTTCCTTAATTCTAACAAACCGCTCATTTAATTTGTTCATCAGACATTATCTATAGTATAATAAAAATTAGTCTAAATAAGTAATTATAGAGGATAGTAATGGGAAAAGAAAAAGAAAAAAATATTACTGTAACCGCTACTGATCAAAATAGAACGATCAAACTTGAAAACCCTAACCTAAAAATAGTCTCCAAGCAAGGAGATCAAATCTCTGTCCAAAACTTTTTTGAACTATTCCATGCAGTAGATAGAACTAAAAAAATTAAAAAACAACTTGATAAGGAAATAAGTATGCTTAAAAAAATCAAAATTTCTTTTCAAAGAAAAATTAACAAATTTAAGACAGCCAAACTTCTTAGCCTTAGAAAATTAAAAGAACAAGAAACTTATCTGATGAGACACTATGAAGACATTGTTTCCAAAATGAAAGCCAAGGCTCACAGTGAAATATCAACTCAATTCTCTGATTTCAAAAAGGAAATATCAGAAGAAAAAAGTAAATTAGTTAATGAAATTTCCATAGAAAATAACACAATCACTCACAGCATAAAATTAGCTGAGGAAAACCTTGCTACCCAATACGCCCAGCTTGAAACAACTATAGAACAAACTAAACATAACACAATAGAAGAAATAGCCTCGATTAAAGAGGAAACGCTAATAAACATCGACACTAAAAGCGAAGAAACGCAAACTGAATTATCGATTTTCAAACAAGAAATAATAGAAGGTAAAAAAGAACTTGCCAAACAAACTACAGCTTTCAAGCAAAGTATTGCCGAAGAAAAAGAAAACCTATCTAAAGAAATATCTTTAAAAACAAATGAAGCTACAACTTCTATTGAAAATAAGAATAAAGAAACCATGCTAGAAATCTCTGCTTTCAAACAATACATTGACGACACAAAGGAATCCACAATTAAAGAATTTGAAAAAACAATAACAAACAATCTTACTAACTTTGAAATATTAAAAGAAACTGCCATTACTGAAATTAATTCTAAAAACAAACTAATTGATGTGAAAATAGAAACATTAACTGACCAACTAATAGAACTTCAACAAACCATGATTGTAGAAATTGAGAAAGCCAAAAACTCTGCTTTACAAGAACTTGATGACACTGGCACGAGCAGAGAAAACTTCAAAAAATTTACAAAAATTAGCCAAGATTACATTAGAAATACTATTGGTAAGGCCTTATCCGAAATAGAAACAGTCAAAGCGTCCTTGTCCTCTGACATAGCAACACTCTCGGCAACAGCAACTCAAGAAATTTCTGAAATAAGACAATCAGCTACTAAACAAAAAACAGAAGTAGAAACAGAAATTATTGAACTAAAATCAAACTTACAAACAGAAATGGAGCTTCTTAGAAAAAATAATGAAGAAGAACTAAGAACTATCTCCAAACGCACGAAACAAGAAAGCACAGAAAATCTTAAAAATATTTTAGGAAATATTGAAGAATTTAGCAGTAAAACCAAAGAAGAAATCAAAGATTTAACTTCTAGGTTTGAAGCACAACAAGAAATAATGCTAAAAAACACTTACAAAGACTTGCAAACACTACAATCTAAACTTCAAGAAATAGACAAAACTGAAGACATCCAAGCTATCCATGACGAATTCAAAAAACTAAAAGAAATAAACGAAACAACGCTTGAAGAAGTCAAGTTAAGCTCCAATAAAGCTATATCCAACAGCATTAATGAACTCTTCAATAGAATGAATATTTTAAAATCCACTAACGAGAATGAACTAGAACTAGTCAAAACACAAATCACAGAACATGAGCAACTTTTTTACGACCAAGTTCAACAGAAACTGGATAATTTATTAGAAATATCTAAAGCAGAAAACGAACAACAATTGCAACAAACGACACTCATGGTCAATGAATTAAAACAAGAAACAGAACAAGAAATACAATTAATCAAACAAGACCTTGATACTGAAAAGCTTCAACTTATTGAAACCGCAATGAATGACTTAAGTAAACTAAGATCAGAAATCCACCAAAAGGCTGAAAGTCAAATATCAGAAGCCACTGAGCTTCTTCATAACTTCAAACTTACCTTCGAAAAATCACAAAAAGAACTGCTTCTCCAAAACAAAGAACAATTCGTTCAATTAGAGCAAGATGCTAACCTAAAAATGCAAGAACAACTTAACTCTGTCAAAACTTACCTCGAAGAAATCAAAACAGACTCCATCAAAAACATCCACGATATAACCAAAGATGTTGAAAACGAACAAATGGTTCTAAATAAACTTATCGTTCAAGTTAAAGGGATCAAGACAACTTTAGAAACCGGCGTTTTTGCTGACTTAAACAGCACTATCCAGAACATTGAAACTATCAAACAAACTCATACAACCGAAATGACAAATCTTAAAAATGAAAACCAAAAAACACAACAAGAAAGTATCAGGCAGTTAAAGATGATGGTAGAAGAAACTATCGACACTAGACTACAAGATGCACTCCAAAAAATAATCGTTCTTCAGGACCAACTCAAAACAGAGAAAACTCAATTAACAGAATCTAGCATCAAGCTAAATAAACTCCAATCGCAAACACAGCAAGAACTCTACGAGCAACTAGAACAAACGCTCGCAAATGTTAACTCTATCAAAGAAGAAGCAGAGTCGTCTATCAAACAATTAAAAAGTGAATCGTTCACTGAAATACTCAGCATCAAAAAAAGTTTACATCAAGTTATTGGCTATCTAAAAAAACAAAAATCTCAATCAGAGAAAAAACTACTAACTCCAACTTTAATAACTAGAAAAGAAACCGAAGACCATGATGAGCTAATCAGCATGCTTATCAAAGAAGGACTTAGCCTGTAAGAGTTACTGTTGTCGCTGCGCGGCTTGTTCCGCCCTCAACCTCTCCATCACTTCTGCTGGAATTGCTCCTGTTCCTGGCGCTCTAGAAGCTCCAGTATCAGT
Source organism: Candidatus Margulisiibacteriota bacterium (assembly GCA_028706105.1). NCBI lineage: Bacteria > Bacillati > Candidatus Margulisiibacteriota > Candidatus Margulisiibacteriota bacterium. The sequence goes on along the minus strand of JAQWCF010000004.1, from coordinate 11,567 downwards.
TTCCTCTGCTGAGTCTGCTGCTGGTGTAGCTGTTTTGCCTAACATCGCTTTTCTTAACGCATCGTATTGCACATCAGTTAACCCTTTTTCTGGTGGTGTATTACCACCATCTGTTTTAAATTGATCGCTTGCTAAATATTGAATCCCTGCACTGAGTTTGGTTGCAACATCAACAGAAGTATCAGCTCCTGTTCTCAAGAAACGGCTACTTTTGGAAGTTTCTGGTCCATAACAAATATCCATTAACCTTCCAATAACAGTAACCTCATCCGTAATCTTATCATCATGTAAAACCTCAACTGCTGTTTTTATCTTAGCTTCACGCTCAGGAACCATCCCCATTAACCTATCTGCCACTTCTTCTATCTTAACCTTTTCCTTTAAATCAAACCAATATGTATCATATATCCTGTCTTTATCTTTACTTAATCCTCTTGAAAACTCCTCAGTAAAAATTTCTGCTATTGTCATATCCTTAGGTATTTGCTTATCTTCCTTCCCATATTTAGCCTCTATCTTGTTTGCGGCTTCATTAATCATCGCACCTAATTTAGATTCTTCCCCAAATTTTGTCCATTCTCTATGAGTATCATCTATCTCAATAACGTTTGCCTTTTGAAGATCGCTAATGAATAAATTTAGCAACTTCAATGAATCATCTTTATACTCAGGATATTTCGCTGCCCAAAGTTTTCTTACCCCCAGGTGGTTCTTAAAAAATTCATCAGCCTGGCCTTTTGTTTTAAATATATCCTGATAACTATCTAGCTGGTTCTCGTCTCTGAATACAACTTTTCCTGTTATATTATTGCTACTAGCAAATAACAAAAACCCTTCCTTGAATACTTTAGAAAAAACATCAAAATCAGATTTGTCACCATGAATACCTGTCATATATCTTTCACCATTTGCAAATATTGTGTTAATGGCCCAAGCTCCTATTTGTGTGCCTTCTTCTTGCTTTGTCGCTTCCTCTGCAAAAGCTAAAATGAACGTTGAAGCAATGTTTTTAATGCTATCTATATTATTATTCTCTGCCCATATTCCATAATCTGCATTAGGCAATGTTGACAGATACCCAACAAATTCTCCCCACTCTTCTTTTACCTTTTTTGTCCTAGTAACACCCAAAAAATTAGTTGGGTCATTTATAGTTTCCATCAATGTATCCAACGCTTTATCAATCCCATCTAATACACCACTAGCTTGTTTCGTTAAATCATCACTTTCTGATCTCGCATCCTTGCATAACCCATTCACGAATGTTGTTCCTTTTGCTAAAACCAACAACGCAACTCTTTTTTTAAATTCTGCACCATCCAGATTCATTGGGATGCCGCCTGTTCCCCAACTTTCAGATAACTTTTTATATGTCTCTACATCTAAATTGGCATCAACCCTACTTATTGCTGCATAGGCGGCGTCATTAATCTTTACCATACTTTTGATATGCGCATCCCACTTATCGCCACTAACATCCAAAACATCTTCAGCTGATGTGTCAACTGTTCCGGTCGAAAAAAACGTTTCTGCCTTCTCATCTTTTCTTACCGAATCCAATGCTTTTGCTAACTTTTCTGCAGTAATAGGGGTTCCTTCCTGTTTTAACGCTGCTCTAAATTCTTTTACACCCTCTGGAGTATAAAACTCATCACCTTTTGAATTATCTTTACCAAATACATCCTCTACTTGAGCAAAAAGACTAGTATTGGTCTTTGCCAAACCGTTAAGAAGTGTTGAGAATGCTGCTTTCTGTTCAGGTAATGCACTATTACCAAGAACCCTCTCAGCTAATGCATCTGCTGCACCATCTTTTAAGCAACCATCTGCTACAATAAGAGGGTTTTCAATATTTCTAGCACTAGCGATTACATCAAAACTCATAACTTACTCCCCTATTTCGTCATTTCGTAACTTCATCTACTCGTCTCCTCGATACAATTTTGCTATGCAAAATCACTCAGACCTGTATTCGAAGTGTTAATCAAGCCAACTCATCAAATCTTCGACAATTCCCTCTTCCTGATAACTAGCTACTGTTGATAAATTCTTTGTTTGTCTTTTTTCTTTAACTTCTTTACTAACTTTAGGATTCCAATCTTCCTGAACCTGATACTTACTTTTTAACATAACCGTTTACCTCCCCTTAAATTCCTAATTCTCCTCGCAACCAAATGTCCTGAAAAAAATCCTTAACACCACTAGTAACTGAAGCATCAATAATTTGCTTTGCTTTACTAAGATTTTTTTCATTCACTGCACTAATAAATGCGTTGAATTCTGTATCATTTATCCGTGGCTTCATTAAATCTAGCTTTTCTTTAGAAGCAAATTTATCTAAAACGCTTTCACTCTTGTTGTCAGCAAAATCCTGTTTAATTTTTTCTATACTCGCAAAACTAATTACTATTGCTGGTGTATCCGTTATTGAACTCAAAAAAGCATAAGCAGCCTTTACAGCATCAACATCTCCACTAGCAATTTTAGACATAAGTTTTTCCAAAAATGCCTTTGCTTCAGCTTTATCTTCAAATGCCTTTTCAGCCATCTGCTTAAGTACTTCCATCCATAATTGATGATTTTTTTCCATAGCTTCAATAATCATTTTAATAACTTCGCTTCTAGCTTCTGATGCCATTTTCATAATAGCAATTATTATTTTTGCACTAATATCTGATGGATCGGAAGTTAGAGAAGATAAAATCTTTTTTAAATTATTAGTATAAACAGCTTTAGCGTTCCAAACGTCTGGCATCTTGTCAAAACGTTCAAAAACTTGACCAAGAAAATTTGCGAACTTGGGGTCCTTCATAAGCTCATCCAACTTTGATAACCCCTCTATATTGCCTTTTGAAAGAGAAATTTTTAACCCAACAAGATTACCCTCTTTATCAACATTCACTTCCGTAATACCTAAAGCTGAAAGAACTTCACCTAATTGTTCAAGTAATTGAACTGCTTTAGGGTTAGCTCCAAAAATAAGTTCAGCTAGCATACTCTTTTGTTGAGCAGGTGTTTGTCCTGAAAATGGATTTCCTCCACCGTCAGCGGAAACATTAACAGTAAAGTTTATCTTGCTGTCACCTTGTCCGATTACTACTAGGGGAGAATTGGAAGCCATATTACTTCCTGGTCTCCATGGATCCACCCTCTTAAATAAGTTTGTTAACAAAACTGATGGCATTATTATTTATCCCCTTTTTTTATCCCTATTAATAATATATCGTAAGCTATGCATCTAAATTCCCACTTATTTTCATAAAACAGAAAATATAGATATATTATTAGATACTTATCTACTATGATGCCCAGAATTTTTGGTTTTAAACATCCTCACCCCCTTAATTCAAAATTATGGTATTCCCATAAACAATAATCCCCCTCTCCATGCTTCATGGAGAGGGGGAAAAACGCACAATAATAATATAATTTAAACTTGTTTAGGGGGTGAGGTCTGGAATAAACTCTTTAACAAATTCCCAATTAGAAACCTTATTAAAACTTTTATAGACAAAAGATTTGTCCAGATAAGCTCCAACAGAATCAATAGTAATCTTATCAATAATAACAATTAGAATAAATATCAACAAAGACCACTTAAAGAAGTTCAAGACCAACCCAGCTATACTATTAGCTATGCCCATGGGGCTTATTTTGAGGATTTTCGTAACTATTCTTCCCCACACTACAAAAAAAACAAAACTAAGCATATAGACCAAAATATAAGCCGCAAAACCAGACCAAGAAACAGTAAACTTCAAATAATCAGCCATCCATCCTTTAAGCACCAACGAATACTGGTTTGCTACATAAAAAGAAACAATAACCGCTAATGAATCAAATAAAATATTAAAAAACCCACTAATATAGCCTCTATAGCTAAAATATATTAACAATAAAACAACTACAACATCAACAATGTTAATGCTTGAGAGAATTTCCATTATGAGTTTTTCATTTCCTCTTTATGTGCTAATAATTTTTCTTTTACAGCACTATTACTTATCCCTATCATTTGTGCAGCCAAAATAGCAGAATTCATAGCTCCATTAATTGCAACTGTAGCAACAGGAACTCCCTTTGGCATTTGCACAATAGAGTATAACGAATCCACACCCCCTAAGTCAGAAGTCTTCATCGGAACACCAATTACTGGCAAGATTGTATGCCCTGCAATAACACCAGGAAGATGAGCAGATTTACCAGCAGCAGCAATAATAACTTTAAATTTTTTATCAGCATCTTTGGCAATTCCTAGAACCTTTTCTGGCGTGCGATGAGCAGAAGCTACTTCCACTTGGCAACTTAATCCAAATTTTTCTAAAGTATCTATACATTCCTGCATAACTGGCATATCGGAATTACTTCCCATTATTACTAAAACGTCTTTCATTACTGCCTCCTTAAAATTCGTATATCACGTTGACTTGAGCATTTACTATCATATCGCCAACTTGGTACTGTGTACTTGTATCAGCTGCGGCCAAAGTTTTCATTTGCATGCCTTCTGCTCTTAAGGGCTGAGCAAAGCTTCCTGCTTCTTGAATTTGTTTAATTTTAATTTTCCCAGTATTCATAGTCCCAGCAATTAGCTCAGCCTTCTTCTTGGCATCAAGCAAAGATTGTTTTAAGGCTTTTTGTTTATATTCATCTATCTTAGAACTAGAAAAAATAATCTGACCAACATTGTTTAGACCATTCTCAACTGCTAAATCAATCACTTCACCAATCAACTTTAAGTCCTTTAACTTAATCTTCAGATTCTGGTCTATTGTGTAGCCTGCGAACTGTCTTTTTCCGGAAACATACTCATATGTATTATTCACGCTAAATCTCTCTGTAGAAATATTATCTTTTGGAACGATTCCCTTTATTTTATCTAAAAAATTATTTATTTTATTATTAATTTCTTTTTGCCCTTTTGTTACATCTTGAAAAACACCATTTACTCCGACTGAAACATAAGCTATATCTGGTTCAAAAGAAATCTCGCCTTTACCGTTAACAGAAATCATATTGATTTTACTATCGCCATTATATGCAACTGCAAATACTGTAAGAACACTTAACAAACATACCACCACTATTAATCTTTTTTTCATTTTGTTACCTCCTAATGATAAAATCATTTTAACATATGACCCTATTTATTGTTTCCCACAAACTTGAAATTACTTCATTTATTTTTTCTTCACCTATACTTTTATGATAAACCAATTGTATCTGATGATTATCAATATAAAAAGTTATTGGACAAACGGATTCTTTACTTTTTAAAGTATATCCATAAATATCTTCTGACTTCTGATAACTTTCAAAAGAAACTATAACCGAATAAAAATCCGTTGATAAAGAAAGTTTTCTAATAGGAAATTGCTGATGCCTGAAAGCTTGTCTTACCCTCTTTGATAAATCAAAAATGTCCTTCTTAAATTCACTGTTGCTTATTTTTATTGGTAAAGAATTAGTGAAAAGGCCAGGGTTATTCTTTTCCTTTCTATTTAATCTATTCAAAAAATGTACACCCAAATAATAACAACTAGAAGCGTCCATCTCACAAAATGTTACTCCAACAAGATAAAGCCAAAAAACAAAATCTGAAACATTATGTTCCTTAGCAATTGCAGTTAATCTTTCCTTTTTAAAATTATCTATAACCATATATTTCACATTACTTTTAAAATCGGCGTTATTTATTGGTGATGATAAACTTAAGTCCTTTTCTTTAATATTCAGTTCCCTCTGCCAATACTCTTTGTCTTTCAGCCAAGTTATCGAGTTAATATACTCTTTTTGCACAATCAAATAGTCGCGATAATCACTCTCTTGTGTAGTAAAAATGGCAGGATTAATGTTCTCTATTAATTGCTGATATACTGTCATCATTTTATTTAGCATAATTTTAACTCCAAAAAAATCTGACAACAAATGATGTATTTTTAAAAAATAAAATTGAGTTTGAGTTGTCTTTATTGTTGCCACATAAATGAGCTTATTCTCTTTAGATAATAAAGAACTATCCATTTTCTTTTGCATCCAATCCATTGCACTTTTATCGTCAACAAGATAATCTATAAATTCATAATCAAAAGCTACAAAATCATCAAAAACTTGATAAGGCACGCCATCATCATCAACCAAAATATGTGCTTTGAAATTGGAATAGCTATTCAAAGCAATGGAAATTGCCTTCTCTAATATTTGATGATTAATCTCAGCATCTAGCTTACAATAACCACCAATGTTGAATAAACTTCCAGTAGAATAAAACTGTTCAGCAATCCACATCTCTTCTTGTTGAAATGAAAGACTATATTTTTCCATCTTCTATTTCCCGTACTATTTCTAACCACCTATTTTTGTCACAAGGCAAATAAGAACTGAGAAACAACTTATCCCCTGATTGTGCAAAATTAAAAGTAATTGCTGTTGGCCAACTTGAGTGCATGTTTTGTTTGATGTTTTCTGTACTATATAACTCGGTACTATCATCTACTTCAGTTCTATAGTGAAAAACAACAATCTTCTCCATTCCTTCTCTCTCTAGCTTTACGTTGCTTGCAAATTTTTTAATAATTGGATGCGTATACCTAACAGAAAACCATTTAAAAGATTTCATATTGGTAAACGTTAATGTCGCTTTCTTTCTTAGAAAATTTATATCATTAATTAATTTTTCAAAAGTTCCTCCTAAACTTAACACACAAGGAATAAAGTCAGTAAACTCACCTATAGTCTTGCTAAAAATACCATCCTGATATGCCCGCGTATCTTGAACCATAAAAAATGGTACATCTAACTCAAACAAATTGTTTGATATTTTCTTAAATATCTCTAAGGACTGAGTGTAGCTATCTTTTTGCTTATCTAAAACAAACTCATAATTATATAACCTAATCTGTTCCAACGAATATTCTGGAAAACTTTCTACTGCATTATTAAATTCTTTCAACCTAAATTCTTTAACTATATCCTCTTCACTTAACAAGGAACCTTTTTTTAATAACTTTAAATATTCCTCATATTGAACAGTATTGTCTAGCTTTCCTAAAGAAAAATAACTCTTCACAATATCTGCACCAACCTTGTTATGAATGGATTCATCCATACAAAAAACAAACATAAACTTATTGTCGGAGATCTTTACAAACAAATGCCTATAAGGGAACCTACTTAATTTATCTTTAATAAGATAATATTCTTTAATAAAAGGCAACATACTAAGAATTTGTGATTGTTCAAAATGATAATCACTTAAATCTACCAATATTGGCAAGATATCTTCTGGCAACTTAAAAACTAACCAAGCCAATTTATCCTCGACATTAAGTGTTGATCTCAATAAATCTTGTTCTTTTAACAAACAAAAATGTTTCTCAGCAAGCTCATTAAAAGATTTATCATTAAACAATAAATAATCAATATTGTACTTTTCTCTCTGAATTGTTCTAAAGCTTGCTTTAAAGGATTCCAAATCAAGTATTTTTTCAACTCCACTTAAAATCAATTTATTAAAAAAAACTATTTCTGACTGTCGCAACTCACCTAGTTTAGTTTTTATAAGCTCAGCGCTTATTAATTCGCGCTTACAGCTATATTGAATCAAGGGCTCTTGCTCCTTTGATAAAATCATTAAATCTATAAAGGAATTAATGCTATTGGTAGCATAAATGTCTGATATTTTTGCATTGAATTCTTGTTGCTTTAGTTTATGAAGAATTCTAATCATTGCTAAGGAGTCAGCACCCTGCGCACCAATACTTCTATCCATAAACAATGGCTTTTCTAAAACTTCTCCAAGAATTGCAATTATTACATTTTTGGGTTGATAATTTTCTTTTTCTTCGTGCATTTTTGTTTTAAGGGAAGAAATTAAAGCTTGCCTATCAATTTTCCCACTAACTGTCCTTGGAAGCGAATCCAATAAAATGATTTCAGTAGGAACCATTTGTTCCGGCAATTTTAATATAATCTCAGCTAGAATGCTTTTTTTATCTAAAGTTGCCACAACAAAAGCGACAACCTGAGGTTTAAAGGAGTCCTTCCCAACATTCAACGCTACAGCTTCTTTTACTCCACTTATTTCTCCTAACACTCCATTTATTTCACTTAATTCAACCCTATATCCATTTACTTGTATTTGCTCATCATTCCTGCCCAAAAACAACAAATCTCCCGAAGACATTTTTTGTACTGTATCTCCAGTTCTATAACAATTAATTCCCTTAAATCTTATAAACTTACCTTTGTCCATTGCCTCATCCAAATATCCCTCAGCAACACCATCTCCACCAATTAACAGCTCGCCACATTCACCATCACTAATCAGTTCTAGATTACTATTAACAACAAATACATGAGTATTGTTTAGTGGTTTACCAATTAACATTCGCTGCTCATTAATTCTATCATCCATGTTTTTAGTTTCATATACAACGCTCTCAATAGTACACTCTGTAAGACCGTAACCATTTACCACCCTTGCTAAGGGAAAATTAGCAATCATCCACTTGTAGTCTAATTGGGAGCAAGCCTCTCCACCAACAACTATTTGTTTTAAAAAAGTGGTACCCAGACTATTTTCTATAACTTGCTCTAGTACCAGTCTCATATAAGAAGGGATAAATTCAATAAGATTCGGTTTATACTTATCAAAAACTTGAACCATACTTGCAAGATTTAACCTATCTTCTTTATTTACAATAATTAGAGTGCCAGAAAAAAACAAAGATTTGAGAAGATTACCAATGAACATGTCAGTGCTAATGCTAGAAAGTTGTAATACACGTGGCAAAAAATCTAATAATCCATAAAATTCTTGCCAAGCAGCTATCAAGCTTTCAATATTTTTTCCACTAATTTTGACTCCTTTAGGATTCCCAGTTGAACCAGAGGTGAACATTATATAAGCAATATTTTCATTTTTAAGTGATTCATTTACATTGCAAACCTGAATATTAAGAAGATTATCCTTCTCAGTCAAAATCATTTTAGCCTTTGACTGCTCTAAATAATTTTGACACCTTATCTTTGGAGTATTCTCATCAAAAGGAAGGACTGCTGCACCTAATTTCCATATAGCCAAAAGACTAGCAACAGAAAGAAAAGAACATGTCATGTAAAGAGCAACAACCTCACCTTCAATAAGTCCATTAATTTGTAATTTCTCGGAAATGTTCTTAATTTCTTCTAAAAGATAAGCATAGCTATACTCTGTGCCATCGTAAATTATTGCAATATTTTCTTCATTATCTTTTGTTTGTTCTAAAAATAAATTATAAATATTTACCAAACATCTCACTCCCTATAATAAAACTATTGTATCATTCCTCACCTATAATTTCAGTAAAACTCTTATTAAGATATTCTCTAAACCCTACAGAGTTTACTGCATAAGGAAAGCGAATAAAAACCTCACAAGAGCCAGACATTATTGTTATAACAAACCTAATACCTTTCAGCCATCTATTAATTACTAGTTCATCACTTTCACTAAAAAGTTCATCTATCTGAATGTCTCCTTGTTTAAAATTAAAGAACAACAAGCTGTCTGTCTCAGCAAGTTTTCCAACTATCTTTTTAACTTTTTGTTGCAACTTTTTGTTTTTAAATTTTGTATTAAGTAAAATATTTTTAAAATGTATTCCATGGGAATTAACATATGCCAAACTTGACTTTATATAATTAAGATTTGCCTCTACATTTAGCTCAGTATTAATAATTAGAGGAACCTCATCAATAAAGGCTCCAATGCTGTTAACAAATTCTTCAGAAGAAAAAAATCTAGTATTATGCAAAAAAACTATCGGAACTTTAGTAAAAGGAAAATGATAACGAGCAAAAAGAGTAAATACTTCCAACGCTAAACTAAGCTCATCAACGCTACTTTGTGGTAATTTAAATTTATAACTGAAATTTTCTGATGATGGATTGCTTGCTATCATTTTCTTAATAAAAGAAGCATACATTTTTGTATGATTATTAAAATCATCCAAGTATAAATCACAAATTAGTTTTTCTTCATTGTCATATTTGTTTATAATGACTTTATTCAAGAAATCCTGATAAGAAGCTGTTGTTGGATAATCTTTATAACCACTTTTAGCAACTTCTAATAAATAGCTATCAATTAACTGATTGCCATAATCATCGTGAATACTATCATCCATAAAATACCACAAAAAAGTCTCACTCAAATTTATTTTCACAACTATTGCCCTAAATAAAAATTTTCTATATTCATTCTTATTAATATAGTACTCACTCAAAACATTATAAATAAAATCGTAACTAGAAAACACTTCATAACCTGATAGGTCCAAACAAGGAATTTCATAATTACACTCATCGAAAATATCCCAAGCATATTTATCTAGCCCAGTTTTAACTAAGCACGCTCGCAAAAGATCGTTCTTATTCATAAGGTCCGCAACTGCTCTTCTGACGTTATTAACCGAGTTACTAGCTATTCTCACTTTAGAAACAAAATATTTATTTCTATAAAACTTACGTAAATCAAATGAATATAACGGATCGACTAACCTATATCTTTTTTCTTTAGATAAAAACTCTTTAAATATCAACCCTTCACTTCTAAATAGCTCTGATAATAAATTTTTAGCACTCATTTCATCTAGTCTAATATATTCTTTATTAGAAAAATATTGAGGCTGAAGACTAAAATCAAATCTATCATGACAAAACTCGATTATTTTCTCATAATCTAAAAACTTTTTCTCCAAGTCAGTATTTAGTTCAATTACTCTTTTCTGCAACTTTGAATGATGAACATTTTCAATCACAACCCCTTGCCCAAAGACCTTTTCTAACACTTGATTCGCAAATAATATATCATCAATTTTTTCATCATCAATGTATGTACTATAAAAGTCATCAAAAGAAAAACTCTTATAAATATCCAAATAACTACATTTATAGCCTAAAACATTTAATTCTGAGGCAATTTTGATAGCCTCTAAAGAATCTGCTCCCATACTCACAAAGGCACAATCACTTGAAAATTTTTCTCCTAATATGTTTACCCAAACTCTTTTTACAGACTCTTTCGCTTCATCAGAACTTAAACTTTGTATGTTTTGGTCTGGAACGCTAATTGGTAAAGAAATCAATGCCTTCCTATCAACTTTACCATTGGGTGATAAAGGAATACTATCCAACTTTTGGAAAAAATTTGGGATCATATAAGAAGGGAGAGACAATCGCATTTTTGCTAATAATTCATTCTGAGGTATCTCCTGAAATGAATTATAATAAGCAACTAAAACTTTATTGCCATTAATTTCTGGACTTACAATAACTGCTTTTGAAATTCCATCTATACTCTCCATACAAGATTCAATATCTCCTGGTTCAATTCTATAACCCCTTATTTTAATCTGAAAATCTTTTCTTCCAATAAACTGGATATTACCATCAGATAAAATCCTTGCCATAATTTTTAGGAGCTTTTACAAGTTCATAATTAATTGTAATTTTCTTTTTTGCTCTGTTACAAGAACCCCATCTTGATTTCATTTTGCGTATTTTCATATCTGGTTTATTTACAC